>UCOA01000097.1 GCA_900474095.1 Hyphomicrobiales bacterium
CGGGTATTGGCCAAGCCGTTGTTCTCGGTATTCGGCCGGAGCACACGATGACCGCGGACCCCGGCTTTCCGACTATTCGCGTGGACGTCGCGGACATCGAGCCTCTCGGCCCTCACACACTTGCCATCGGGAAAGCTGGTGCGAGTGCATTTACCGCTCAGATCCACGCCGCATCCCGGGTCAGACCCGAAGACACGATCGAGATTCCGATCGATCCAGAAAAGATGCATTTCTTCCTAAAAAGCACCGGCGAGGCATTAAGGCACAGGTGAGCACTTAGCTAACGGCAATCCCTTAAAGGACGAGGCCGATGCGCCGTTTCGGCAATGGGTCTGCGACGCCCATCAAAGCCCGCCTGAGCTAACACGGGCATCGGGCCGGACTTTATGCAAACCACTCGCCTTGTAGTTCGGCGGCGACTTCGATCGGTGGCAGCGCTGCTGCTAAGACCGGACGTCTCGCGCGCTGGCGCGCGGGTGAGACGGACAGGCCCGAGCTTGCTGCCACAGCGACCGACACTTCTTCCTCGGCAGCAGTATAATTGTGGCCGCCGCTGCAGAGACAGGCGAAGCACACTCTTTGCGTTTGCCCTTCGGCCATGATCGCGCCGAGTCTCAAATCGCGGGGATGCCCGTCTCGCTCGGTTTCGATCCGGCCAGAGCGCACGTCATTTTTGCGTAGTTGATGCCTAGGCATCGACATCCCGGATAGAATCCAGCGGCCCGTTCAGCGCCGTTCGCGGATGGACCAGTTCGGGCGGTATCAGGTGAATTTTAACGGCGGGACGGCTTTCCTCGATGAGTTCGAATGCCTTGGCGAGCATGCTTTCGCTATCCTGCCGGATCATGATGACCGGGAAGGCCAGGAACGAGCCGAAGGGGTCGTAGTCGTAGCAGCCGACGACGATGTCGGCGAAGGTCTCGTGGGGGTGCTGCGCCATGAAGCGGAGCAGGCCTTCGAAGTTGATCGACGAGTTGATGAAAAGCCCGCGTGGCAGCTTCCCCTCGCGCTCGTAGAAGGCTTCGAAGGCCTTTTGCGTCATATTCGGCGAATAACCCGTCGGTTGGATGCAGGCATCTGTGTCCATGCGGAGCAACGCCGACTTGATATCGCGAAAGCCTCTTATGCGTTCCCGGCTGGCATGGTCGTTGCGCCCGCCAAACAGGAACAGCTCCTCGGGCTTCAGCGGATCGGCCGGATCGAACCGTTGGATGATCGCCTCGGTCAGCATCCGGGCGCCCTGGTAATTGTCGCTGATGACCGATGGCGCCTTCGTCCCCGGCAGGTCGATATTGATGTGCCGAATTCCGGCGGCCTCGCATAGCGTGTGAATACTATCCGGATCGGTGGCACCGGCAACGAACAACTCATCGATCGAGTAGGAGATCAGCGTTTCGACCGTGGCTATTTCCTCGCGGGGATCGCGCGAGGCGCTGACCACGACTGGGCATTTGCCGTGGCTGCGCACCTGTGCCTCGAAAGTCTGCGCCATGGACGAGAAATAGCGGTTGTCGTGAACGGGCAGCAGGAGGCCGACAAGGCCGGAACGGGAATTGCGCAAGCCGCGCGCCTGCAGGTTGGCGGTATATTGATGCTGTTCGGCAAGGTTCTGGATGAGTTCGGCGGTGCTTTCCTTGATGCGTCGCTTTCGCCAAGTACCGTTCAGGACAGCGCTGACTGTCGAGGCGGAGCAGCCGGACAGGATCGAAAGATCATAGATCGTCGCCTTCTTTTTGCCTTGTTGCTTCATGCCATCCTCCATCCGTTCTTTAGCGCCAATTTCCTCTTGACGAAAGTTTAAATCCAAAACATATTATTTGCACCATCGATTGTGCACTCAAGAAATATCGATTGTGCACATCAAGGGTCCGCTTGAGGAGGCGGTGAATTGGAGGATGCGATTTCCCGCGTCGACTTGAACTGAACTGACAGGGACCGCCAGCCGGGCGGCCCGGGTGTTTCCCTGCGCGGAAACGTTTGGAGGAGGAAGAATATGAAGAAGTTTATGATTGCAGCGCTTGCTGCATCGTTGGCGCTTGGCGTCTCGTTCGCGGCGTTGGCCGCCGACAAAGTTGGCGTCGTCGTCAAGATTGGCGGCATTCCGTGGTTCAACGCCATGGAAGCCGGGATCAAGGAACAAGGGGCCAAGCTCGGGCTCGATGCCTTCATGATCGGCCCGACCAGCGCGGATCCGGCGCTGCAAGTGCGCGCCATCGAGGATCTGATCGCTCAGGGCGTCAAGGTTATCGGCGTCGTCCCGAACGATGCCAAGGTGCTCGAACCCGTGCTCGCCAAGGCCAAGGCGGCGGGCATTTTCGTCATCACCCATGAATCACCGAGCCAGAAGGGTGCCGACTGGAATTTCGAACTGGCCTCGTCGACCGGTTTCGGCGAAGCCCATGGCAAGCTGCTGGCGGAGAAAATGGGCGGCAAGGGCGAATATGCCGTGTTCGTCGGCTCGCTGACCGTTCCGCTGCACAATGCCTGGGCCGATGCGGCGATCGCCTACATCAAGGCAAACTATCCAGAGATGAAGTTGGTTGGCGAACGCTATGGCGTGGCCGAAGACGTCGACAAGAGCCGTTCCACGGCGCTTGACCTCATCTCGGCGCATCCGGACCTCAAGGGGTTCCTGGCCTTCGGCAGCCAGGGCCCGATCGGTGCCGGTCGCGCCGTCGAAGAACGCCGCAAGACCGGTGAAATCTTCGTCCTTGGACCTTTCTCGCCCGGGCAGGGCCAGAAGTTGATCAAGTCGGACGCTATTTCCGGCGGCTTCATGTGGAATCCGAAACAGGCCGGTGAAGTCTTCGTGACTATGGCCGATCGCTTGATCAAGGGTGAGAGCGTCAAGGACGGCGACGACATTCCGGGTCTCGGCGTGATCAAGCCGGTCGGCAACGATATCATCGTCGATCAATTGCTGCCGATCAACAAGGACACCGTGGACGAGCTTGCGGCCATGGGCCTGTAGTCTTTTCCGCAACGCGTTCTCCCGGGCTGCTGGGCTGGCTTCGGCCGGCTCGGCGGTGCCTGGTGATTTTCACAGGTTGATGCGATGACTGAACGTGCGAGCGTGGAGAGCGGCCATAAGCCGCTTCTATCCCTGCGCAACATCAATATGACCTTTGGCGGCGTCAGCGCTCTGAAGAACGTCAGCTTCGACGTGCTGCCGGGTGAGGTGCATTGCCTGGCGGGTGAAAACGGCTCGGGCAAGAGTACGCTGATCAAGATTATCACCGGTGTCTATCGCCCGCAGGACGGCGCAGTCATCGAGTATGACGGGCTGACCTATTCGCATATGTCGCCTGTGACGGCTCAAGCCGCGGGCATCCAGGTCATCTGGCAGGACCTTGCCTTGTTTCCGGAAATGACTGTTGCCGAAAACATTGCTTTCCAGACCGTTCTTGGCCGTTGGCCGCGCGTCGTGAATTACAACAGCATGCGCGAGACGGCCGAAAAGGCGCTGGCGCGGCTTGGTGTCACGCTTGATGTCGACCGGCCGCTGAAGGACTATCCGATCGCCCAGCGCCAGATCGTTGCGATCGCGCGTGCGCTGATCGGTGAAGCCAAGCTGGTGTTCATGGATGAGCCGACCGCATCGCTGACGCAATCGGAAACCGACTATCTGCTTGATATCGTCCGGGCACTGTCTGCATCCGGCGTCGCCGTCGTGTTCGTCAGCCACCGGCTGGCCGAAGTGCTGGAGATTTCGAGCCGGCTGACGGTGCTGCGCGATGGCGCGCTGGTCGGTATCTATTCGACCGAAGGCATGACCCAGTCGCGCATCACCGAGTTGATGACCGGCAAGACCTTTGACCACACCATTCGCGCCCGCGATGTCAGCGCCAATCCGGTTGTTCTGGAGGTGGAGGGGCTCTCCCGCCAGGGACAGTTCGAGGACATTTCTTTCACCGTGAGGCGCGGCGAAACGCTGGGCATCACCGGACTGCTTGGGGCAGGGCGCACCGAACTTGCGCTGTCGCTGTTCGGCATGCTGAAGCCGCGCTCCGGCAGCGTCAAACTCGAAGGCAAGCCGGTCCATTTCTCCTCCAACCGGGACGCCATCGCCGCCGGTATCGCCTATCTGTCCGAGGACCGGCTGTCGCTCGGCCTTATCCAGCCGCAGTCGATCGCCGACAATCTGGTGATCGCATCTCTCGACAGGATCATGGCCGGCGGGCTGTTGTCGGATAACAGCAAGCGGGATTTGGTTGCACGGTGGATCGTCGATCTCGGCGTCAAGATCGGACAACAGGGCGATGCTATTTCGACGCTGTCCGGCGGCAACCAGCAGCGCGTCGCCATCGCCAAGTGGCTGGCGACCGATCCGAAGCTGCTCATTCTCGATGCGCCGACCGTCGGCGTCGATGTCGGTGCGCGTGCCGGCATTTTCAATATCGTCGCGAAGCTTGCCGACACCGGCCTTGCGATCATCCTGATTTCCGACGAGGTGCCGGAAGTCTATTTCAATGCCGACCGCGTGCTGCACATGGCGCAGGGGCGCATCGTCAACCAGTTCACGCCATCGGAATGCGCGCTCCAGGATATCGAGGCCTCCGTCTATGCGTAAGATCGTTCAATCCCACGCGACGGAATTTGCGCTGCTCGCCGTCATCGTGATCATCAGCCTGTTCCTGTCCGTCATTACCGATCGCTTTTTTTCTCTCGGCAACGCGTTCGATCTGCTCAACACCAGCTCCGTCAACATTATCTTCGCCGTCGGTCTGCTGGTCGTGCTGATCGCCGGTGGCATCGACATCTCGTTCGCCGTTGCGGCGTCCGTGGTGCAATATGTCACGGCTGTCGTGCTTGGATGGATGGGCGGCGGCGGGTGGATCAGTGGGCTGCTGATCGCAGGCGCGCTCGGTATTCTGCTCGGGGCCGTCAACGCCCTCCTGATCCACAAATTCCGAATCATCTCGATCGTCGCGACCATCGCCACCTTCAATATCTATTTCGGGCTGCTGATGTTTTTCACACGCGGTGTGTCGATCTACAACCTGCCGGACTGGCTGACGACGCGCGTCATCCTGTTCGAGCATGAGATGGCGGACGGCAGCTGGATCGAGATCACGCTGCCAGTACTCGTCATGTTGATCTGCGTCGTCGCCACCTGGGCCTTCATCACCCGCACGACCACGGGACGGCAGCTCTATGCCTTCGGCGACAATCCAGAGGGCGCGCGTCGGTTCGGCATCAATATCGGCGCGATGCAGTTTATCGCCTTCGGTTGGCTCGGCCTGATGGCCGGGATCGGTGGGCTGATCCAGGCGCATTATGCCCAGGAAGTCGTTCCCAATGCATTGTATGGCCGCGAACTGGATGTGTTAGCCGCCGTGGTGCTCGGTGGGGCCCGTCTCGGGGGTGGCAAAGGTTCAGTGCTCGGCTGCGTGCTCGGCGTGCTGCTGATCTCGATCACCCAGAATGGCCTCAATCTCGCGGGGGTCTCGCCCTATGCCTTCAAGATGATCGTCGGCGCCATCATTCTGGTTGCCATCACGCTCTCGAACACCAGCATCGAAAAGCTGTTGCCGTTCATGCGCCAGGACGGAGACCGCAAATGACCGCCCTCGTCAATCGCACCCGGGCTTTCCTCGGGCCGGAAATGGCCGGGCCGGGATTTGCCTTACTCGGCGTCCTGGTGGTCTTCAGCCTGATATCGCCGCAGTTCCTGAGCCGCGCCACTTTCGGTTCCGTCGCCTTCCAGTTGCCGGAACTGGGGCTTCTGACGCTGGCCATGCTGTTGCCGGTTCTCACCGGCGGGCTCAATCTCGCCATCACCTTCACCGCCAATCTCGCCGGCCTGACGCTGGCCTGGGTGCTGCAGCAGAACGGTGGTGTGGATGCGGGACCGGGCGCCTTTTTCCTCGGCTGCGTGCTGGGCATCGGCGTCGGCGCTCTCAGCGGTGTGGTGATGGGGTTGGTCATCGCCTATACCCGCGCCCATCCGATCCTCGTGTCGCTGTCGATGATGATCTTCCTGCGCGGGCTCGGCGAATTCCTGACGCGCGGTGGCGATGTCTCGGGCTTTCCTGCCTTCCTTCAGCCGCTCGGTCACGGCAGTATCTTCGGCTTTCCCGTGCCGTTGCTGGTCTTCATCGGCTGCGTGGCGATTTGGCATCTGCTTCTGACGCGGATGAAGCTCGGCTTCAACACCTACATGATCGGCTCGAACATCGAGGCGGCGCGCTATTCCGGCGTCAACACACGCAAGGTCCTGGTGCTGGTCTACACGCTGTCAGGCGCCATGTGTGCGGTCGCCGGCATCATCATGCTCGCCCGGTTCAATTCGGTGCGCGTCGGCCACGGCGAATCCTATCTGCTGATCACCGTGCTTGCCTGCTTCCTTGGCGGCGTCAATCCATTCGGAGGCTTTGGCCGCGTCATTCCCGTGTTCGTCGCGCTCGTCGTTCTGCAGCTTCTGGCATCCGGCCTCAACCTGATGGGCGCCAACCAGCATCTGGCCACGGCCGTCTGGGGCATCCTGCTCATAGCCGTGATGATCCTGCGCTTTGCCGCGGGCCACCTCAAATTTCTCAAGCGAAAAAAAGGATAAAGCCATGGAAGGTTTTGGGGTTCATACCAGCATGTGGACTATGAACTGGGACCGTGCAGGGGCGGAAAAGGCGATTGCCGCCGCCGTCAAATACGAGATGGATTTCATCGAGATCGCGCTGCTCAATGCACCGGCGGTGGATGCGGACCATAGCCGCAAGCTGCTTGAGAAACACAAGCTGCGCTCGGTCTGCTCGCTCGGCCTGCCCGAGCATGCCTGGGCCTCGGTGCATCCGGAAAAAGCCGTCGAGCACCTGAAGGTTGCCATCGACAAGACGGCGGACATGGGCGCGGAAGCGCTGTCCGGCGTCATCTTCGGCGGTATCGGCGAGCGCACCGGCGTGCCGCCGACCGAAAAGGAATACGACAATATCGCCCGTGCCCTGCAGGCGGCGGCGAAACATGCAAAGACGCGCGGTATTCAGCTGGGCGTCGAGGCGGTGAACCGCTACGAGAACCATCTCATCAACACCGCTCGCCAAGCGGTGGATATGATCGAGCGTGTCGGCGCCGACAATGTCTTCGTGCACCTCGACACCTATCACATGAACATCGAGGAGAAGGGCGCCGCCAACGGCATTCTCGATGCGCGCGATCACCTGAAATACATCCATCTTTCGGAAAGCGATCGCGGCACGCCGGGCTACGGCAACATCCCCTGGAACGAGGTCTATGCGGCGCTGGCCGCCATCGGCTTCAAGGGCGGGCTGGCGATGGAAAGCTTCATCAACATGCCGCCGCAGGTGGCCTATGGCCTAGCTGTTTGGCGTCCGGTGGCGAAGGACGAGGCGGAAGTAATGGGCAATGGGCTCCCGTTCCTGCGCAACAAGGCGCGGCAATACGGCTTGATCTGACGACAAGGGCCGTTTCCGGTGGCGCGGGAATGGCCGCACGGGCAGGCAGTTTCGGGATAAGGAAATGGCGGACGGGCATAGGATTGATCGAAGGGACGACGTGCAGCCGGCGACTGTCGTGGTCCTTGATGTCGGCAAGACCAATGTGAAGCTCAATGCCGCCACGGCATCGGGCACCATCCTCGAAACGCTGTCGGTGCCCAATCCGGTGGTTGAGGATGGGCCATGGAAACATCACGACCTGCATACCCTCAGTGATTGGGTGTTCGACACTCTTGCGACGCTCTCAAGGCACCATCCGCTATCGACATTCGTCTCCTCCGGTCATGGCTCCGGCGGTGTTCTTGTCGGCTCCGATCCTGATGCGGGTGACGGGGCTGCCCTACCGATGATCGACTACGAGCAGGCTCTGCCTGACGATATCCGCATGCGTTATACGCCATTGTCCGGCTCGTTCTTCGACCGTGGCAGCGCGATGATGCACGGGGCTACCCATCAGGCGCGGCAGATGTTCTGGATGCAGCAGGCAGCGCCTAAGGCGTTTTCGCGGGCGCGCTGTTTTCTGGGTGTGCCGCAATACTGGGCGTGGCGGCTGTCGGGTGTTGCCGTCTCGGAGACAACGGTTCTCGGTGCACAGTCGCATCTCTGGAACGTCGCGGAAAAACGCTGGTCGCCGATTGTCGGTTCGCAGAGCTGGGGAGATATCTTGCCGCCGTTCGCCAAGGCTTGGGAGGTGGTCGGAACCATCCGTCCGGCAATCGCCAAAAGACACGGGCTGCCCTCAAACATGAAAGTGCTGGCCGGCATTCATGACAGCAGTGCGAATTTCTACCGCTATCAAGCGGCCGGGTTCGATGACGCGACGGTCGTATCGACCGGCACCTGGATCGTTGCGCTTAGCGGTAAAACGCCGCTTGAGCGACTGGACGAACATCGTGGAATGACCTGCAACAGCGATGTTCACGGCCGACCGGTTGGCGGCGCGCTGACCATGGGTGGGCGGGAATTCACGCATGTCACCGGCCGTGACGATGCTCACCGCAACGCGGACGCCAGACTGATCAGCCGGATGATCGGGCAGGGCACCATGGCCCTGCCATCCTTCGGCGACGACGACGGATTGTTTCCCCATAGTGCCGGCAAGGGCCGGATCGCAGGGCCAAAGCCTGCCGATGCTGCCGAGCGCAAGGCCTTGGCGGTGCTTTATACCGCGCTGTTGACGGTGGAATGTCTCGACGCCTTGGGAAGCAGCGGCCGGGTAATTCTCGATGGCATTTTTCTACGCGATCCGCTTTATGCGGCGCTCGTCGCTGCGCTGCGCCCACGGTGTGATACGGTCTCCAATCTCGATACTTGCGGTGTGGCGTCCGGCGCTGCACTTCTCGCGCGCCACGGATCCCCGCCGGCCAGCGTGGCGATCGCTCTCGAAAAGCCACGGGTTTTCCATTACCCACCGGCCGAACTGGCTGCCTATGTCCGCAGCTGGCAGGCAGCCGCCAGACAGTCTTCAATGCGAATTTCAACGTAATGCAGGAAAGGTCCATCCCATGAGCAATGAACACGCCGACATAACCGCCCTGCGCCGGGAATTGGTCGATACCTGCCGGCGGATGAATTCGAGTGGCATCAACCAAGGGACGGCCGGAAACGTGTCCGTGCGGGCAGGTACCGGTTTTCTCATCACACCGTCATCCTTGCCTTATGACACGATGACACCGGATGATCTGGTGGAGATGGATTTCGATGGCACCTATCTCGGGCGCAGGCCGTCATCCGAATGGCGCTTCCACCGGGATATCCTGAAGAACCGAGCAGATATCAATGTCGTGCTGCACTGCCATTCGATCTACGCGACGACCCTCGCCTGCCACCACAAGACCATTCCGAGTTTCCACTACATGACCGGAATTGCCGGCGGAACGACGATCCGTTGCGCCGAGTATGCGACGTTCGGCACGCAAGCCCTGTCGGATCATGCTTTGGTGGCGTTGAAGGACCGGCTTGCTTGCCTGCTCGGCCAGCACGGTCAGATCTCGCTCGGAAAGACACTGGAAGCGGCTCTGTGGCTGGCGATCGAGATCGAGACACTGTCGCGCATGTACGTGCAGGCCCTGACGCTCGGCGAGCCGCCGGTACTGCCCGACGATGAAATGGCGCGGGTGATCGAACAGATGCGCAAGATGAGCTACGGCCATGCGCCGGACGCGGAAGGGATCAACGACGTGGCCCGGCCGCGGGCAACCGCGTTTTGAACGAAAGACCGCAAGTGCCGGCGCGTGCCAGCATGAGCGGCCGGCATGGCCTGACGTCTTTTCGAGGTCTCCCCGTTCTCGTCCATAACATAAGTCTTGCGCATTCTCGGTGACGGTAAAGCACGTAACAGTTAATCGGCGACGCACTGATCAGTGTCCGCTGTCGGTGCAAAGCGTTCCCGATCTGTGCTCGCAGGATCGCATAATGCCTCCTCAGGAACCGCAATGCCGCCGCGATCCGATGACAGGAAGCCGAAGGACCGACCGTCCGCTGCCGGCGCTAACTCACTTTATGATTCTCTAATCGAGGTGCAACAGTGGAATCCGTTGAAAACCGCGGAGCGCAAATATGGCGGGGAAACGGCCGCTCATTACGGTATAGACGAGTGACCGAATTGACCCGGGATCAGTAGGTCCGCTTGAGGCGCAGTGAAGAACGACTGCGGACGTTGATCCACGATCCGGTGTCCTGAGCGACTTGGATGCCGCCCTTTATCAGCCCTTTTTCGCTGCCCGATAGCCGAAATTCACCGCAACCAGCGTTAGGCGGTCATCTGCAAGGAAGATGACGGTCCTTCCTTCCTTCCTTCCTTCCTTCGGGGCTGTTCAGCGCCGCCGGGCAACTACGTCGGCGACGTCGACCGGGGTATTCCCGTCGGCGAGGCGCAGTTGCAGCTCGATCGGCTGGTCGTCGGCTCCGTTGCGGAACACAATGGGGCCGGGACGCACCCATTTGTCGCCCCATGCGGTGAGCGTCATAATGACCGCCTTCAGCTCTAACCCCTTCTGGGTTAGCAGGTAATCCGCCTGCCCGCCGGAGATCCCCGGTTGCCGATGTTCCATGAGGCCGGCGGCAACAAAATCTTCCAGGCGCTTTGCAAGGATGTTGGGGGCGATTCCCAGGCTTTTCTGAAACTGCAGGAAGCGCGTGTAGTTGCGGAACATCGCGTCGCGCAGAATTAGTAGGCTCCAGCGTTCGCCGACCAGTTCCAGCGCCCGGGCGGCGGAGCATTCCTGATTTTCGTAGAGGCGTCCCAGCATAAGCCCAAAAATAGGCTATTTACTTTCATCATGCAAGCGTGCATTGATGCTTGCATGATGCAAGCTAATGGGGCGATTATCTCCGCCGAGAAGGGCGCGGATGGCACGATCTCAACGCACCACATCATCATCGGGACCAAAGGGTCGTCCCGCCGATGTAAGCCCACTGACGGCGCGCTCTTCGGCCGGTGGGACCACCCAATACAGGGGAACGAGTAATGCTCAGGAATAAGGTTGCAGTGATCTATGGAGCAGGAGGGGGGATCGGCGGCGCAGTCGCTCGTGCTTTTGCGCTCGAAGGGGCGACAGTTTTTCTCACCGGCCACAGGAGGGCGTCCGTCGAAGCTGTCGCCGAGGAAATCGTCTCCGCCGGCGGTTCCGCCCAGGCGACGGAAGTGGATGCTCTCGATGAGCAGGCTGTGGATCAGCATCTGCGGTTTGTGATCGAAAAGGAAGGCCGCCTCGATATTTCGTTCAACGCGGTCGGCATTCCCAATGGGAAGATCGTAGGCGTCCCCCTTGCCGAGCTGGATGTTGCGCAGTTCTCCTTGCCGATGACGACCTACGTCAATTCATACTTCCTGACCGCACGTTTGGCCGCCCGGCGGATGATCGCCAATAAATCTGGAGTGATCATGACTATCTCCGCACTCCACTCGCGGATGGGCCTCCCATTGGTAGGGGGCTACGGCCCGGCGCAGGCCGCCAAGGAGGCGCTCACTCGAGACCTATCCGCTGAACTCGCGCCTCACGGTATTCGCGTCGTTGGACTCAGGCCACAGGGCATGCCAGAGACACGCACGATCAGGGACGCTTACGGGCCTCGCGCCAAGGCATCGGGATTGTCCTGGGAACAGTGGCAGGAGCTGCTCGCCAGCCGGACCCACCCGCGACGGCTTATGACGCTCACGGAAATGGCCAACGTGGCGGCCTTCATGGCTTCCGACAAGGCAAGTGGCATGACTGGAACCATCGTCAACTTGACGATGGGGAGCCTGGACGATTAGCTCAACAGCATTGTCTTCAGCAGTCCGGTGGCACGGAACGAAAGTGTACCGAGATCGATGCGTCGGATCGTCTCCTCTTGGCACGACACGCGCGCAGTATTCTATCCCAGGACGATGCGTTCGCCGCTTGCTGCCGATTGTTTAACGGCCGTGATGACCTTCAGCGTGTTCAGCCCTGCGCGCCCGCTGACCCGCGGCGCTTCTTCACCGCGGATCACCTTGCAGAACTGTCGGATCTGCAGCACCAGCGGGTCTTCGGCCTCAACGGCGACGCGGCGCTTTTCGAAGGGCTCCCACCAGCTGCGTTTTATGCCATTCTTCCACACGTCGAGCGCAGGGATCGTCAGGGATCCGTGTGTCCCTCCGATCATGTAGCATGCCTCTTCCGATTTCGGATAAGCTGGGTTTTCGCCCGTCGTCATCTCCCAGCTCCAGGGTGCGACGACGGCATCCGAAACGGAGGCAGTGGCGAGAAGACCGCTTTCGAATTCTATCAGGATCACCGAGGTCTCCTCGACGGCATTGCCGCGGACGGCACTGGATTCGCGCGCCTGGACGCCAACGATTTCGCCGAACAGGTAGCGCAGATTATCGACGTCGTGGATCAGGTTGAGGAAGACAGGGCCGGCCCCGGCCTGGCGCCGCCAGTCGATGTCGAAATAGTCGTCCGGCTTGAACAGCCAGAACATAGCATTGACCACGAGGATGCGGCCAAGCTCGCCACTGTCGATGATCTCTTTTGCCTTCTGGATCATCGGATTGTGGCGGCGGTGGTGGCCGACCAGAAGCGGAACGCCAGCGGCTTCCGCCGCACCGATCAGCTTTTCACCGGCCGCTATATCGTCGGCAATCGGCTTTTCGATCAGCGCCGGCACCCCGGCGGCAACGGCTTCGAGACCGTTGGCGACATGGACCTGGTTGGGCGTCGCGACGATGACGCCGTCGGGGCGATCCGTCTCGATCATTGCCGCAAAGCTCGGGAACCATTTAGCGCCCGATTTCTGCGCGATCTGCTGCCCGAGCGGCATCGGATCGACGACAGCCAGAAGTTCCGCCTGCGGCTCGGCAAGCACGTGCTGGATATGTCGCCTGCCGATCAGGCCGGCGCCGAGCACCGCAAGCTTCACCTTCTGATCCATGCCGACGCCTTCTCCATCACTTCTTCTCGGCAGACGTGATCAGGCTTGCCACCCGGCGGATCGCAAGCTGATAGCCTTCGGTTCCAAGACCGGCGATTACGCCATCGGCGCGGTGCGAGACGAAGGAATGATGGCGGAAGGCTTCACGCTTGTGGACGTTGGAAATATGCACTTCGATGACCGGCTGCTCGAAGGTGTTCAACGCGTCGAGAATGGCGACGGAGGTGTGGGTGAAGGCGGCCGGATTGATGACAATGCCGGCCCCGTCCTCGCGCGCTTCATGGATCCAGTCGATGATCTCATATTCACGATTGCTCTGGTGAAAGCGGATGTCGTGACCGAGTTCAGAGGCGAGCCGGCGGCAATCGGCTTCGACATCAGCGAGCGTCTCGTGGCCGTAGATGTGCGGCTGGCGCTTGCCAAGCAGATTGAGGTTCGGGCCGTTGAGAACATAGATCAGGCTCATTCTTCTTCCTTTCGAGTTCCCGGAATGCTCATGGCAGTGTGGTCTCGTGGATCGCAAAATCGGGATCCGACTGAATAAGATCAGCACGCAGGCCGCAGCGCCCCTCATCGAGCGCCGGACGTACGATGCTTTCGGCTGCGTCATAGACCATTTGCAATATCGCTCGCTTTTCGGCTGCAGAGCGTCCGGGCGCGATCCGCAGAATGATCTGCACGAACTGATTGGCAGAATGCTCGTCGGCGACCAGTGAGTGCGTAGCCTCGCGCGCAAAGGTGCGCACGGCATTCGGCTTCACCGCGCCGCTGTCACGTACGCTGCGATGAACGACCTTTACCAACGCCGGCATGTCGATCCGACTTCCGGCTCCCTCGCTATATTCGATCACAATGTGTGGCATCCTGTTCCTCCTTCGCCAGCCTGGATCAGGAGGCTCTGCACAGTTCGGTGAAATGGGTGCTCATGCGTTCGGCGTCGGGTTCGATACCGCAGAACAGCTTGAACGCGGCCGCCGCCTGAAACACCGTCATTCCGCCTCCGGGCAAGGTGCGGCAGCCAAGGTGGGTGGCAAGCGCTAGAAGCTCGGTCACCAGCGGCATGTAGACTATGTCGGCAACCCAATGATGGGATTCCAGCCAACTTTCCTCGATCGGCAGCCCGGGATGGTTCTTCATTCCAGTCGGCGTCGCGTGGATGAGGCCATCAGCGGTCCGCATCGCTTCACCGACATCGGTGATCGAAAAAGCCCGTTCGGCGGAAAACCGGCGGTTCAGATCTTCGGCCAGCTTTGTCGACCGTGCAATATCCTGATCGAAAATCGCGAGATGCTCGATGCCGAGTTTCATCGCGGCATGTGCTACCGCGACCCCGGCGCCGCCGGCGCCCAGAAGGACCGCCCGATGCCGCGGGATGTCAGGAAGGCCGCGCCGAAAGTTTTCATAGAAACCGTACCAGTCCGTGTTGTGACCGGTCCGCTTTCCATCCTTGAACACGACCGTGTTGACCGCGCCGAGCATGAGCGCATCCTCGGACATATCTGTCAGATGCGGAATTACCGCCTGCTTGCAGGGGTGGGTGATGTTGCTTCCGGCAAAGCCACGCGCTTCCTCCTCCGCAAGGAGATCAGGCAGGGCGGTAGCCGGGAGGCCGCGCTCTGCAAGGTCGAGGAGTTCATAGCGATAGTCGAGGCCTTGAAGCGTGCCCTCGCGCTCGTGCAGGGCAGGGGACTTCGACATCTGGATATCCGCGCCGATCAGTCCCACCAACACAGCGCGTTTCGTCGTTTCGTTTGAAACAGTCATGTGCGGATTGCCTTAATGATGGGCCAGGATTTCGCCGAGAAAGGCCTGGGTGCGCGGATGCGACGGATTGCGGAAGAATGTTTCCGGGGGCGCTTCTTCGATGATCTCGCCGGAGGCCATGAAGATCACGCGGTCGGCCACCTGCCGGGCAAAGCCCATTTCATGGGTGACGCAGATCATCGTCATGCCGTCCCTGGCCAGACCGATCATCGTGTCGAGGACTTCCTTGACCATTTCGGGATCAAGGGCGCTGGTCGGCTCATCGAACAGCATGGCTTTGGGCTCCATGCAGAGCGCGCGCGCAATGGCTACGCGCTGCTGCTGCCCGCCCGAAAGCTGGGCCGGGAATTTGTCGGCCTGGTCGAGAATGCGGACGCGCTCAAGATATTTGCGGGCGATTTTCTCGGCATCCGCCTTGCTGGTGCCGCGCACCCGCATCGGCGCGAGCGTGCAGTTTTCCAGGATCGTCATATGCGGAAAAAGGTTGAAGCTCTGGAACACCATGCCGACTTCGCGCCGGACGGCATCGATCGACTTGCCGCTGTCATCCAACTTTGTCCCCTCGACCATGATCGTGCCCTTCTCGATTTTCTCGAGCGCATTGATACAACGGATGAGCGTGGACTTGCCGGATCCGGACGGCCCGCAAAGGACGATCTTCTCGCCTTTGCGAACCGTAAGGTTGATGTTCTTCAACGCATGGAATGCGCCGTACCATTTATCTACGGCTTCCATAGAAAGCAGCGGGCTTTGAGTGTCAGCGGCGTGCGGCACGGCGATCTCCTGCGCAGAACTTGGATCAGTTGATGGTGAAGGGGATGTTCGGAATGGATTCGGGGAACGTCGGAACCTCCACCTTCATCCATTTCGCGTAGACCTTGGCGTGCTCTCCGTTCGCCAAGATCTTGTCGAGGAAGGCGTTGACGGCTTCATTCCAGTCCTTCTCGCCAAGCCGTGTTCCGACGCCGTTGTACGTCGTCAGGAAATCGATCTTGCGTTCATATGTGCCGGCACTGGCTGCTTCCAGACGGTCGAGGTAGAACTGGTTGCCGCCGACCGCCTGCACCTGGCCGGAAAGCAGCGCCTGGATGGACGCGGCATCATCGTCGAAACGCCGGACGGTCGCCGTATCGCCGACAGCGGTGGTCACCGCCTTATCCTGCGAGCTTGACTTTGGAACGCCGATCTCCAGGCCTGCGAGATCGCCGATTTCGGCCATCTTCTTGTCCTTCGGTCCATAAAGCGAAATTGTATTGCCCGCATACGGCTTGCTGTACTGGATCGACTTGGCGCGTTCCTCGGTCATCGCCATGGTGGCAAACAGGATATCGACCTTGCCGGTGACGAGAGCCGGGATGCGATTAGCGACCGCAAGCGGCGCGAATTCGACTTCAACGCCCAGTTCTTTGGCGAATAGCTTGGCGACATCGGCGTCGAAACCGTCCTGAACGCCGCTCGAATTGAGGAAACCCCAGGGTGCGTTGTCGCCCTGAATGCCGACGACGATCTTGCCCTTGGTCTTGACCTCCTCGACCGTTGCAGCCTGTGCAGACATGGGCGATAGCCACGGGGCCATCATCAGGGCTGCGGCTGCGAACAGAATTCCACGGCGCTTCAGGCCGGTCTTGAAGCTGCTGATCATTACCTTCTCCTCCTTGGTTGATAGAGCTTGTGCGTTCGTTGGATTGCCAACTTACCGGGCGGCCTTGGCCATCCGTTTTTCGAGCTGGGCCCCATAGAGAGAAAGGGGCCAGCAAATGACGAAGTAGATCGCGCCGACGATGCCGAAGACCAGCAGCGGCCTGTAGGTCTGGTTCGAGACGATCTGTCCGGCGCGAGCGAGTTCGATGAAGCCGACGATAGCGGCAAGCGACGTGCCCTTGATGAGCTGGACGAGAAATCCGACGGTTGCCGGCAGCGAGACCTTTAAGGCCTGTGGAAGAACCACGTCCTTCATCCGCGAGACGTAATGGAGACCCAGCGCATTGGCGGCCTCACTTTGTCCCTTGGGTATCGCCTGGATACCGCCGCGCCAGATCTCGCCGAGAAATGCGCTGGCATGCAGCGTGAAGGCGATGGCGACGGCCACCCAGGCCTCGATGCTGACGCCGAGAAGGGCAATGCCGTAGTAGACGACGAACAGCTGCATCAGCAGGGGCGTGCCCTGGAAGACGGAGATATAGCCCGCCGCCGACTTGCGGAGCGCGGAATGTGCAGACGTCCTGGCAAGCGCGATGATGAGCCCGAATAAGCCGCCACCGATGAAGCCGATCGCAGATAGAAGCAGCGTCCACTTCAGGCCTTGCAGCAGGAAAAGCAGTTCGTTTTGGCCGATAACACCCATTGTCCTGCTCCTCACCGCATCGGATAGTTGAAGAAATGACGGGAGATCAGCGCAAACAGCCCCATCATCATCCAGGAGATGGCGAGATACATGAGCGTGATCGTGAAATAGACCTCGAAGCTGCGGAACGTATCGGACTCGATGATCTGTGCGACGGAGGTCAACTCATAGGCTGCGATCGACGTGCAGACCGATGTCGTCAGCGTCAGCATGATGAATTGGCTGGTCAACGAGGGGTAAATCGCTCGAAGCGCCGGTTTCAGCACGATCAGGCGAAACACCTGCGCCTTGTGCAGGCCAAGGGCGAGGCCTGCTTCAACCTGACCCTTGTGGACGCTGTCGACCCCGCCGCGAATGATCTCGATCGCATAAGCGCCGCCGTTGATGGCCAGCGCGATGATCGCCGTGACCGTGGGGTTGAGGCGAATGCCCATCATCGGTAGGGCGAAGAAAATGAAGAAAATCTGCACCAGGAAAGGGGTATTTCGGACCACTTCGACGAAGGCGATGACGGCCGCGCGCAACGGACGGATATTCGATGTTCGGGCCGCGACCCCGATGACGCCGATCACCAGCGCCAGCGACATGCCGGCCAGTGCCAAGCCGATCGTCGCCAGAGCCGCCACCAGCAGGTCGGGCATCTTTTCGAAGACAACGCTGAAATCCAGCACGTAATTCATGGCAATATCTCTCTCCCGCCGACGGGCTCCTCTGCCTGTCTTCGTGTGTGGGTATCCGTTTTGCACTGGGCTTCTGGTTAGCCGGTCAACGCTCGGGCGGCATCATGAAGGTGACGCAAATGCTCCTCCGGCGCCTGGCTGGAATGGATCGGCACCTCCACCGAGACCGCAGCGCCTGTCGGCAACACCCTCATCAGGCTCGCAACGGGAAGCTCACCCAGCCCCGGCGCAAAACGCCCCGTTCTGGCCTCGCTGACCATTTGATCCGCCGTTCTCGGCGCGGGTCCGCGGGCGTCGCAGAGCTGAATGCTCCTGATCATACCTTGGGGGGCAGCAGAGACATCCTTGGCTTGGCCGCCATTGCGGAAGAAATGCAAAGCATCTACTAGCGCACCGGCATTGCCCCGTTCCGATTCCTGCGCGATCGACAGGCTGTCATCAAAGCTGGCGACGGTGCGCCAGCCCATGTTCTCAAGATCAACCCCCATGCCGAAGGAGGCCGCGAGGTCGCAAAGCGCCGCGAAATTGGCGACAAGGCGCCCCCGATCCGAGTCGTCGCCGCAAACATTGAGACGGCGCGCCCCAAGCGCGCTGGCGGCTTCAAGCATCGACGTCAGAGCAGCGGCATCGAAGTCCGGGCCGATGACGACGAATTCGATGTCATAGAGCGAGATTCCTTCACCATCCAGCCGTGCTCTTACGTCGCGAGCAGCGTCGCTTCCCACCGGCAGCTCATAATAAGGAGCGCCAGGAAATGCCGGATGAAGGCGTAGGCCAACCGATGAAAAACCGGCTGCGGCTGAGAGCGACACGAATTTTGCCGGCTCGACGTCGATCGCTGAAAAATGCGCGACCCCCAGCGAAGGCACAAAAGTCTTGGGTGGGATTGTTTCCTCCCCGGGCTCCATTCAGGCGATCCCCTTTTCCGCGAGATGCTTTCGCAGATTTGTTCCGGTGCGATGAATGTGTTCGCGAAGCCGGTCGCAGGCATAGTCCATATCCCGCGACACGGTGCCCTGTGCGATTTCGCTGTGTTCAACTCTGACATTGCGGTCGCCGGATGTGCGGGTGAGAAAGGTGCGCCGGTAGCGGTCGTTCAGGTTCAGCATGGTCTTGCAGAAACTGAGAAGCAGCGGTTTGCGGCAGCCGGAAATCAATGTGAGATGAAACTCCCGGTGAACGGCCTCCCATTGCTCGAGCGTTTCGGGTTTGGAGGCATCCCGCTCCGTGCGGTTCAGGCGGTGCAGCGCGCGCATGACATTGCCCTCCCAATCGACATCGCCGACGCGCATGGATTCTCGCAGCGCATAGGTTTCGAATTCCTCGCGCAAACTGGTGATCTCTTCGAGGTTCGACAGCGAAACGGGCGATACGCGGTAGCCGCGATTGTCTTCGAACTCGACGAGCCCGTCCGAAATCAGACGCGCCAATGCCTCGCGCAAAGGACTGAGGCTGACGTTAAAACTCTGTTTTGCCCGATCGAGATTGATCTTGCTGCCTGCCTCGAGCTGGCCGGAAATGATCGCCTCGCGCAAGCGCGAAACAAGCTGGCTGGCGATCGTGTTCTTGCCGTCATCCAAAAACGAGGGGGGCGTTACCGCCTCCGCGCCGCTCTCCAAAATCAGGCTTCCAGGCCCTGATCGCAATTGACATCCTCCCAGATGCTTTCGCCGCGTTTTCTGACGGCGGATTTCATTATCGACGATCGGTATAATAAACGATTATTAATGTCAAATAGTTTTGGTGCGACTGGCGTCAATCTTCAGAGGGTAAGCGACCTGATGTAGTTTTAATCCAATTAAATCAATATTATAATTTCGGATCTCGATGGAGACATGCGTATTCCTTCGAAATACCCTCCTTTTGCGCGGAGGTTGAGCTTGACAAATAATCGATGATTTTTCAAAACAGATGCGCCCACAGGGAGGTGTGAGATGGTAATACGGACCCAAGAAGATGTGACGGCGGCTGTTTTGAAGGTTATGCAGCAGACCTCAGACGATCGGCTTCGCGAGATTCTGACGGCATTGGTGAAGCATCTTCACGCATTTGTTCGCGAAGTCCGTTTAACGGAGCCGGAATTTCGCGATGCCACGGCGGTCCTTAACGAAATCGGCCAGTTGCAGACGGGCAGCCACAACGAGTTCGTCCTGATGTCGGGTTCGTTGGGCGTTTCAACGCTGGTCTGCCTGCTCAATAACGGCGATCAGGGCCAGACCGAAACGTCCCAGTCGCTGCTTGGTCCCTTCTGGCGCCTTAACTCGCCGCGCGTTGAAAATGGCGGCACTATTGTCCGGTCCGATACGCCGGGTTTCCCACTTTTTGTTCACGCGCGGGTGGTGGATGGGCACGGCAGGCCCATTGCTGGTGCCGAAGTGGATGTCTGGCATGCGTCGCCCGTCGGTCTCTACGAGAACCAGGACCCCGATCAGGCCGAGATGAACTTGCGGGGCAAATTCACCACGGACGCAGACGGACGCTTCTGGTTCAGCACGGTCAAGATGGTGGGATATCCGATCCCGGTGGACGGTGTCGTCGGTCGACTTTTGAAGGCGCAAGGACGTCATCCCCATCGCCCGGCCCATCTGCACGCGCTGATCTTCAAGCAAGGATACAAGACCCTTATTTCGCAGGTCTTCGATCCCAGCGATCCGCATATCAATTCCGACGTGCAGTTCGGCGTGACGTCCGCGCTGACGGGCGATTTCGTGCAGCACGACGAACCACATCCGGACGATCCAAATGTGAACGTTCCCTGGTTTTCACTTGAATACACATACGTGATGGAACCGGGCGACGCGGTTCTGCCGCGCGCGCCAATCAAATAAACAAACGGGAGAACCACATCCATGTTGACGGGTGAAGAACGACGCAGCGCGGCGCAGTCCTTGTTGGACGCCGAGGAAAGCCGGGTGCCGATCCCGCAACTCAGCAAGACCTTTCCCCAGATTGAGATCGAGGATGCCTATCGCATCCAGGATCTTTGGGCGGAGGGCAGGATTGCCAAAGGCGCGCGCGTCGCAGGCCACAAGATCGGCCTGACGTCGCGGGCCATGCAGATGGCATCGCAGATGACCGAGCCGGATTACGGGCGCATCCTCGATGATGCTCTGTTCAACGATGGCGCCCAGATCAGGGCCGACCTCTTCATCAAGCCGCGCCTCGAAGTCGAACTTGCCTTCATCATGGGTGAGGATCTCGAAGGCCCGAACACCCGCATATACGACGTCATGCGCGCCACCGAATTCATCGTGCCGGCGCTCGAAATCATCGACTACAGAACCGAGGTTCCCCGCGCGATCACCGATACCATCGCGGACAACGCTGCCTTCGGCGCCATTGTCATCGGAGGCCGGGTCATCCGCCCGATGGATGTCGATATCAGGTGGATCGGGGCAACGCTCTCCAAGAATGGGATCATCGAGGAATCCGGTGTATCTGCCGCGGTCATGGGGCATCCGGCGGCGGGCGTCGCCTGGCTTGTCAATAAGCTTCATGCGGTGGGCGGCAAGCTGGAGAAGGGGCAGATCGTCCTGGCCGGCTCGTTCACGCGGCCCGTCGATATTGCCGCCGGCGATGTCATCCAGGCGGATTACGGACCGATCGGCGCGCTCGGCGTTTCGTTCCTATAGGTGGTGTCATGAATCATCCGGAAAACCACTTCAAGCGGGCTCTGCGCGAAAAAAGGCAGCAGATAGGTCTCTGGTGCAGCCTGCCGGGCAGCTATGCCGCGGAGATCGTGGCGCCTTCGGGCTTCGACTGGCTGATGTTCGACACCGAACACTCGCCGAGCGATGTGCTGACGGTCTTGCCGCAATTGCAGGCGGTCGCGGCCTACGACGTCTCGGCGATCGTGCGGCCTGCCAGCAATGACGCGGTGCTGATCAAGCGGTACCTCGATATCGGCGCGCAGACGCTGCTCCTTCCCTATGTGCAGAACCGTGCGGAAGCGGAAGCCGCGGTTTCCGCCATGCGCTATCCTCCGGCCGGTATCCGCGGCGTTTCCGGGCTGACGCGGGCGACGCGTTTTGGGCGTGTCGCCGGCTACGCGAAGCGGGCAGAGGAGGAGTTGTGCCTGCTGGTGCAGCTGGAAACTCGTGCGGCACTCGTGGAGCTTGAAGCCATTGCCTCCGTTGATGGCGTCGATGGTATCTTCATCGGCCCTGCCGATCTTGCGGCCAGCCTTGGTCACCCGGGAGAGCCAGGTCATCCCGAAGTCGTCGCTGCCGTCGAGGATGCGATCACCCGTCTTGCAGCACTCGGCAAACCGGCGGGCATCCTGACGCCGAACAATGCATTTGCGGCCCGCTGCATTGAACTCGGAACGACCTTTACCGCGGTCGGCATCGATGTCGGTCTTCTCGCTCACGGGACCGAGGCGCTCGCAGCCAAGTTCAAGCCACGCTGACCAGCGGGTTTGCGTTCTATTCGGCAGAGGATCGAAAACATGACCGACGAAATTGCACGTTCGCGCGCCGCGCTGTTACCGAAGGGCTATCTGCGTGCGGCGGTCAACCTTGCCAACATTGCCTTGGTGGGAGGCGATCCGGCGACTGGCAAATTCGAAGGCGTCAGCGTTGAACTGGCCCGGGATCTTTCAAAGCGTCTCGGTTGTCGCGTCGAATTTGTTACATATCCTTCGGCCGCCAAAATCCTGGAAAAGGTCGATCAGGACGAGTGGGACATCGCCTTTCTGGCCGCCGATCCGGCCCGTGAAGACAGGCTTTTATTCTCGCCTGCCTATGCGCTGATAGAAGGCACGCTTGTGGTGCGGGAGGAAAGTCCGTACCGCTCCTTTTCTGATATAGATATGGAGGGGGTGAAAGTCTGCGTCACGCGAAACGCTGCATACGACCTCCATTTGGCGCGGCGTCTCGCTCACGCCAAAATGGTTCATGCGTCAACGCCAGCGAAATCACTCGACCTATTTGTGAACGGCAATCATGAGGCGTCTGCGGGCATAAAGCAGGCACTTGAGCGCTTTGTCAGCGAGCATGAAGGGTATCGTATTTTAGTCGAACCGTTCCTCATTATCAGGCAAACGATTGCTGTCAGTTGTTCCCACTCATCTGCTGGTCTCCTGGTGCGCGCATTCGTCGAGGACGCTCTCCAACAGGGCTTCTCGGAAAACGTCATCCGCGAAGCGCAACGCAATGGCGTTGCCTTGGCAAATTGAGTCAAATCCTGGTAATAGCGACTGCGGGACCGACGACAACCGCTGCGAGCGCTTGCCCCTGCCGATTCCATAAATCGCCTTACACGTGCGACCACGGGGTCTCCGTATTCATGAGACCGTGAGGCTGCCGCTTATAAATGACTTTCGAGGATACCTTTCTGCGGCCATGCAGGACGCGGACGATTTCAATCGCACCGCTACTAAGCCGATAAAGAGTTAGATACTCGCCTGAGGCCAGATGCCGAATGCCAGGCGCAATATCGTCGCGCGCAACTCCCGAGTAGGGGTGTCGGGCGAGATTGTCCCAGCGTGCTTCAATCGCATCAAGAACACGGTCAGCTGCGGATATGTTCTCAACGGCTATGTAAGACCATATCTCGATCAGGTC
Source organism: Hyphomicrobiales bacterium (assembly GCA_900474095.1). Classification (GTDB taxonomy): domain Bacteria; phylum Pseudomonadota; class Alphaproteobacteria; order Rhizobiales; family Rhizobiaceae; genus Pararhizobium. The sequence goes on from UCOA01000097.1 coordinate 23,201, forward strand.
CTCGTCCGCACGATCGGTTCGGATAATTGAAAGCACGGCTAGCCTTCGTGTCGTAGAGATTTCAATCGATGGCGCGCTGCAGCTTTTACCTCTGCCATTGTCGAGCGCGAACTTGGCCCACTTTCGATGCCTTCCTGCACAAGCGCTCGGAGATCCTCGACTGTGTACCCGAGCAAATCACGTCGCTCTTTCCACTCGCGGACGGCGTCACGGATGGCTTCACTCGTCGATGCATATTCGCCCGCATCGACCGCGCTCCGCACAAACCCCGCCATCTCCGACGTCAGTGCAATTGTAATCTTCTCGACCGTCGCCATAGTCTTAGCCTCCGACTTACCGGCAGAACGGTATGCGATTAGCGTACCGTACACAAGTAATAAATATCGCAGACTAGCAGCAGGACAATGTCGGTAACTAATTGATTACGCGTCCCCCTAACCTTCCCGTGGTCGGCGGTTCGCATCTAATCAAGGCGAGCAATTGACGCAGACCGCTTGTGGACACGAAGCCACCGTTAAGTGCGTGAAAACCGGGACGCCACGGCCTCGTGCTATCGAGACTTTTCCGCGGCTTTAATAAGTGCATCGAAAAGGCTTTGTTAATCTTGATCTGTTGCGGCGTTGTCCGGATGGGCCGTCCCGATGCCGATCTCCTCCAGGGCCGCCAGCGTTGGTCACCACCATGTCCGGCCATCACCAAGGCATCAGGGAACTCGGTCGCAACCTAAATATCAGCGCCATAGCTGAAGATGGCATCATCGAGGCAATTGAGTATACGAGGCACCCCGTCGCATTGGGCGTTCAATGGCACCGGTTGCGCGGCCGGAATGCGGGAGAACGCAATGCGCAAGGAAAAGATGGTCAGCTTCGACAATCAAATTGGCTGGTGACATTGCGAAGGAAAAAGGCGTCGTCGTGAGGCTTGAACCCGACAGAGCAATATCAATATCGTCGACAGCAATGTCTGAGGGCACAGATGCAAAGGAAGATTGGAAGAAAGCGAACCCGGGACTGAAGCAGTAGTGACGCTGGCCGCCGGCTTTAGAGCCATCCAACTCATCACAGCAGCCGAAGCAGCAAAGCTGCTGCAATCCCCACTCAGCAGTTGCACAACTTGGCCATCCATGGCGATATCAGCTATGTGAACGTCGGCATCGGTGGAAAGCGGGAGACGCGCCGCTCTCGCCTGGGAGACGTTCAGGCCTTCGTTGAAAAGCGCACTCTTACTGGCACCGTGAAGTGGTCTACCCGTCCCCCAATCGAGATCACGGATAAGGACCTTCTGAAAGCCGCGAAGGTAGTAGCTCTGACCGAAAACGCCGTGAGGGAGAACTCGCTCAGGCGACGTCCGAAGAAAAATGGCGCCAGCAACGGGAGGCAGCAGAGGCCCGGCGGAAGCAGTGGGAAGAGCAAGCTGTGGTGATACGTGAGCGACTTTTCCTTAAGAGCCTCGAAAAGACCGGTCGAAAGCCTCGCAGGTGATGCTGCCGATATAGAGTTGCATGCAGCGCGCGGCGACGGATGGGAGGCTGGTCTTGAAACTGCCATACCTCTGCTCCATATCCCAATCATTGAACTCGTCTCCAGCATTTGACCACGGATGTACTGGCACTTGCTGTTGAGACGAGCCGGAGAGGTCGGGTATGCGCCCGGCCTTTCTTGTTCGAGGCTCACAGAGCCGTTTTTCCTACTTTGGCGACGTCCTTTAATACTTGACTGTAACGTGCGCTGTGAGATCATGCTATCTCTCGGTTGTAGTGCGTAGGAGGCAATCATGGATCTTTCGACGACTGATCAGATGTTGATCGAGCAGCGCGTTGCCGACGACGCGAAGACAAGCGGCGTGGCATATATTCTTTTGCTTTTCCTTGGTGCGCTAGGGGCGCATCGGTTCTACATCGGTCGCCCAGGCTCCGGCCTCGCCATCCTTGTGTTGATGGTTCTCGGAGTTGTCCTGTCGGCATCTTCCGTTGGATCTCTGTTCCTCGTCATTGGCGTGTTCTGGGTCGTCGGTGATCTGTTCCTGATCCCCGGCATGATCCAAAGCCAGAACGATGAGGTCCGGGAAAACCTTCTCCGGCAGTTTTCCATCTCAAACCAAGCCGCGATCGATCAGGATGCCCGCCCTTCGGGACGACGATAACCCCAAACGCCATGATGGGCGGTCGTTGCAACTGTGTGAGCGCTTAGCTGGTTACGGCCACGGCCGCTTATGGATGAGCGTCTGCGAGACGCTGCCCCGCAGGCGCGTGTCAGGCCTCGGCTGGTCTTGACGCGGAAAAACGCCAGGATCGAGCAAGCGGGCGAGTGGAGCAGGGAATGCGTCGCCAGGAACCAAAGAGTCCGCCACCGGACCCGGTGACGGACTCTAAAATGCGACGCAAATATCGACCGTTTAAAAACCCCCACAATACGGAAAGTCGAAAACGCCTTCGCTATGAACGCCGTTCCGGTTTCGGCCAAGGAAACAGCGGGGGAATATTAGGCTCAACTAATAACAAAGTCCATCCACCAATTGTCCAAGCTGCGACCAGTAGTGTGAATGGAACCGCCAGCTGTTTGACGCTGTATGGTTCTGTTTGATTGTCCTCGACGAAAGGTCGGGTTTTCACCGGCCTTTGTTGTTTGGGGCGCCGCATATCTACTTCATTTTGGCGATGCTTCTAACCCTTTAACGGCGACGTGCGCTGTGAGATCCTGACCGCCGGTTGTAGTGCGTAGAGGGCGTTCATGGGGACCATTGTCGGGGCGGACAAGCGAAAACGCAGAATATTGGGGACCGCTATTTGGTGGATGTTCTTGGCCTTCAATGCCTTCATGGGGGTATGGTTTTTCTACGCACACACGGTCGCTTCGGAGACGCGCGGCGAAGGCACAGATGCTGAAGCGCAGGCCGCCGCCGCGATTACTGCAGGCGTCCTCCTCTGGTTGTGGCCTATCGGTTCGTTGATCCTTGGCTTGATCGTTGCCCTGACCAGGAGAAAGACGGTCAATGCAACGGCGACGCCCAATCGCCACCCATCCTCGTCGCCGCCGCCCATCCATTGACTCCCTGTTGAGCTCAGCAAATCATCTGCCGATGACGGCGACAACTGACTCCATCGCAGAACTGTTCCGAGCGGCCAACGAGGTCGGCAAGCTGACTGCGGAGGAAAAGCGCCAAGCGTTTCGAATATTTGATATCAATAAATCTATGGTTGATCATGAAAACAATGATATTAAAAAATCCGCTGGCAGACCGGCAACCGGCAAAGGCAAGTTGATCGCCGTTCGGTTACAGGATGACCTTCTGTGTCACCTCGATGCTTTCGCCAGCACGGCACACCCTCATCCGCTCAACCGGTCAGAAGCAATCCGCCGCATTCTCAGAGAACGGCTGACCGCTCCTAGGTAGTCGTCCAGTTTTGGACGGAAGTGTTGTGATGACGACGCCGGCGGTAAAGCTCGCCCGGAAGAATGCCGTCTTCACGCGGCCGATACTCGCCGCCGAGATCGAGTATCGCGCATGGACGGAAGACGGAAAGCTGCGCCATCCGTCCTTTAAGAGACTGCTGGAAATCAAGGATGATGCGCCGATCTATCAGATCGAGTAGCCCGCACCCACAAAAAGAAAAGTCCCCGCCGCGGTTCGCAGAAGGGACTCGTCTTGCCTGGAATTCCACAGGACGGTGCAACTAAACATAGCATTTAGGTCAGGTCAACGCGGCGATTTGTCCACCCAGCAGACTGCCCGGGGGCGGGTCCGATGGACTATCAGCGTCGACGGGGACATGAATACGGACTTGGCCGTCATTCCGGGTTACCCGCGCCCCCCAGTGCGCCGCCCATCGTCATTTGAATTTTCCACTTCTGGGGGGTCTGAGCGTTGGGGGTTTCTTGCAATTCCTTCTTGAGCGACTGGCTCGGGTGGCCTTCCCCTCTGTTTGGACTCGGGCGCTTCGGCTCCGTTTTGCGGTCCGCCCAACCAATCATCGGTCTCGCCTGTACGCTGCTCATTCCATTTAAGCTGGCCCCGAAGATCTTGAGATACTGGCTCGGGAGGCTTTCCCCTGCCTGACCACTTGGAAGGAGGGGCTTCGGCTCCGTTTTGCGGCCCACCCAACCAATCTTTTGTGCCTGCAGTCTCCTTCGCCTGATCACCGGTTCCGGTTGGTGCTACGGCGGTCTGCCCGTTCTGTTGATAAGTGGCTTCACCGGGGGCAGCCGCGTATTCGGGGGGGTCTTCGATTGTCTTCTTGGCGGGAGGAATCTTAGAGCTTTCGGTCATGACGATCTCCACTGTTGCGCGTTGTTGGATTGGGTAAGGCGGACCCCAGAAAATTATCAGACCGATGGACAAAAACTACCCTAGGATTTAATGGTACACGCCGCTTTACCGTCGCAAGTTGCAGTTCAAGATCCGATTGTCGTTTGGCACTTCTGTGGTTGCCGCCCGTTTTGCAAGAAGTTTCTGACCTTTTGTGCGTGTGACCGAATGCGGTCTTCTGTCAGGCCCTTCGTTGCGGCGCTTCCAAAGGCCGCCGGCCGGTATGGTGATCTGCGGAGCGGGTCCAAATCTTAATCCCGAGCTTGCAAGCTCAAAGTGCCAAACTGGTTTTCCCGTTCCCGATCGGTTCGATCATGCGCCCATTCTGGTCATTGCCTTCTCACACCCCGTTTCCCGGCGTTAAGCCATGGCCAACGCCGGAACTCGATAATTTTCACCCTTCGCCAGCATGGCCCAGATCGCCCGCGCCATCTTGTTGGCGAGAGCGATCGCCACCAGCGCGCCACCGAGCCGTGATCTCGCCTGTCAGTAGATTGATGGTGAGGAAGTGTGGGGCAGCGATTTCAAGTCGGAGGTAAGTGCGCCGGTCACGTAGGCAATATCAAGGGGCAGCTTTCGCCCCGGAATGTCGACGTTCGTCGCCTCGCGTCACCGCACCGAAGCCGAGAGTGGCCGAACGACGACTTCTAAGAATCGTGTGCAACCCATCGATAGCGCGCCAGCCGGTCCTCGTATTCCTCGAGGGTGGCACTGAACCCAAAGCCATCGCCCGGAACTTCGGATTCCCGCGAACGACCGGCGCCAGGGCTTCGGGCAAGAAATATGTTCGTGCCGGATCTGCAATCGATACGCTGAAGATCAAAAGCCGGAATTTTCAGTGATGCCGAAGGCAGGCAGACTGGGTCTGCGGTTCGAATCCCAAGGCGAGCAATTGAGCGCTTTGGCCCAATATGTGAACAGAGTGATAGAGCATAGGACCGTTCTCCCGCAGCGGCCGAAGCGCGCGGTCATAGATCAACAGTGAACAGCACATAGATTGCACGATCGCCGGGCGCGATTGAAGCGCCGTGCTTCACATCGCTGACGACGGCCGGCACGCCAGGGGCGCTATGTCTAAAACAGCGCGACAGTGAGCACCCACACCGCCATCAAGATGACAATGATGGATCCAATCGAGTAGAAGGTGGCCCGCACCTCGTGTTTCTGCGCGGTGGTATAGGCGAAGGTGTGTGCTAGCCGTAGTCTTCGTCATCAGTGCCACTGTCACCCAGCCTTGTACCATGATCTTGAGGATCATAAGCGCGGCCGCGATGGCGTAGGCCGCAAAGACTGGGTTCTCCAACGAAAGAGCAGAGCTCATGTCGAACGTTCTCCGGCGGTGCATTTCCACCCGATCATCCTAGCACGACGGCCCGGCATATTGGCGCCAGCGTCACGACCGCCAGCAACGACCCCTAGCTTAATTGCTTCGGACCGGTGCCACGCGATCAAGGACCCGACATGATCGCGTAAAGCATTAGGACCGAGTAAATCAAAAAGGCCGCTACCGTGAGAACGCCGACAATCATCATCGCCCCGTCCGGACCGACGATGATCTTTCGTTTTTTATCGGCTGGCTCTGCCACCAGCCCAAAGCGCGAGGGAGCTTTATCGGTGTCCATTGGTGTCAGCTCCAATGAAGTTTGAACGACATCTACATGCCGCTCGAAAGCCTGTCGCTGTATTGCCGCCTCTGGAAGTCCGAGTTTAAAAACCCTGGGCAAGCGGGTCACAGCAATATTGAAAGCGGCTTTGGCCGGTGGACGGGCGGTTACGGATTGCTGTCCCAGTTGAAAAAGAAAGCGAGAGCTCACCAGCCATCCCAACCGCAGCCTGTCGCAGGGCAGCGGAGCCTTTGCCGCAGAGGCGATCAATCTCGGCAAGCTACATTGAGAAAATCAAGGATTCTTGGCTTTCAAGCCACATGACCTTTGCCCGTAGGCTTGTCCCACATGTCAACGGCAGTGCCAAAAAATGGGGATACCAAAGATGGCTCAAGGAAATGTCACGAGGTGTGGACACGGGCAACGGCAAAAGGCGAAAGCCTTAGTCGTGCCCTAACGATTCCAACCGACTTCACACCGGATTTCGTCGCTTTTCTCATTGTGTCCCCGTCAAGCACATTCAGTTGAGCGCGCGCTGAATTAACCACCTCGCTCATATCCACCGTTAGTGCTTGAGTGCTGAGATTGACGATCCACAGAGTGGCCTCCTTTTCGGCTTCCGTCCTGAAAGACAGGACTTTTTGCGGATGGGAGGCAACGACGGTACGGCACTGCTGCCCTGCCAGTTCCGCCAGGCCGGCCACAATGTGAAAGAGCGGTCGTCTTCCGCCTTCGGTGATCGGCTCGTCTTTTCCAGCAAAGACGCCGAACGGTCCGGTGAAGGCTGATAGCGTCAGTGTCTCGATACCTGAATCCAGCACTGACGCGACGTAGCCGGTGGCGAAGGCGGCGGCGAACAGACCGGTGTGGCGGGGATCACGGTTGGCCATCGGGATGCGGCTACTATCTGGGTTGTCCATCGTGCGGCTGCCATAGGGGTTTTGTCGCATGGCGATGGTGGAGGGACCGAGCCGGTAGGGCTTGTCGCCATAAATGGCACGGACCGACCTTGTGATGAAGGGCAGCGCTTCAAGTGTCTGCATGATGCTGAGATCGTCAGCCGCATGCACGATGGGACTGGTGCAATGGCTGATGAAACCGAGGTTTCCGGCTGGAATGCGTTTGCGGTTCAGTTCGGTGAAATAGGAGAGCATGCCGCCGCCGAGGCGAATGCCGGGAAACGCGTTCAATGCGGCTGCGTAGACATCTTCGAGCGGTGGACAATCCGGCCATTCGCCACCGGGCGGGGTCGATTGGCGATCGACAGAGGGGCAGACCATGATGGCATTAGGTGCGAAATTTGCGGCGCGCATCCAGGCGGCAATCTCCAGCATTTCCTCGTCCAGCGGGCGTTGGCAGGGGACGGCGAATTCGAGCGTTGTCGTGCCGCCGTGGATGGCGGCGATCTCGGCAAAACCCTTGAACACGGCGGCGTCATGACCAGCTGCGGGGTCGAAGTGGAAGAGCAGGTCCTGAACCCTTGGCGTATTCTGCAGCGAGAGGGCTGCGAGACTGGCTTTGACTTCCTCCGGGGTAATCACCAGGCTGATGGCGGGCATCTTGCCGGACACTGTCCCGGGCGTGAGCCGGATGACGCTGGCGTTTTCGGCCGATGCGGGGCGATCGCCCGAAGCTTTGGCGCGGGTGTCGATGACCGTCAGGGTGATTTGCTGGAGGATGGGCTCGTTTGCCGGTATCTGATAGGGCCAGGGCAGGGCCAACGGGCGGACATAGGTCTTGTAGGAGGCGTCCGACCAGTTGCGTTGGTCTTCCATCTCGAATGTGTCGCCTTCCATGCGGCATTCGACGCTGACGCCGGCAAGCGCTGTATGGGTGATGGCGCGCATGTTTTTGACGGGCTGCCAGGGATCTATAAGATCAGGCAGTTTGGTGCTCTCGATCTCGCCACCGACATGCTCGACGGTGATTGGCGTTCCGGCGACGCCGACGATGGGATGCAGAATGCAAAAGCCGCAGCGATTGGTCTCGAAGCCTGTGGCGGTACGGGCGCTGCTCTTGAACGTCAATTTGCCACCGGCACCTGCTTCGATCGTTGTGTCTATGTCGAGGACCGTGCCGTTCGGGCCGTCGCAGCGGGCGCCGTAGGAGACGGTGAAGCCGCTCTCCGTTTCGGTGACAGCAAGGTTCGACAGCGTGGGGTCGTAGGTACCCCAGTCGTGGTCGCGGACCACATAGGAAATGGCGCGCAGGACTTCGACGCCGTCGTAAGTGATGGCACGAAGATTGCCGCCAGCGAGTTGTGCCGTCAGTTTTCCGGCCCTCAGGAGACGCGGGACGGGTTCGGCCTGGATGGTTCCGTAAAGCCGGAAGGCAATTGCCGTGTCGCTCATTTCAGCAAGGTTCCGATCTCGACGGTCGCCTTGGAGGCGGCGCTTTCATAGGCGGCTTCGACGAGGGCGAACGTCTTCAGATTGTCGGCGCCGGAGGTGCACGTTTCCTCTTGGCGGCGGAGGCAATCGGCCCAGTGCTGCTGGATGGCAAAGACGCTTTCCTGGATATTGTGCCACGGCCGCGAAGCCCAGGGCAGCAAGATTGGCGCGACGTCGGTGTTCGTCGTTCCCTCGGCATTGGTGACCTGCAGCTCGTAGCCCCGCGACAGGCGCAGCGACCCTTCCATACCGTCCAGCTCAATCAGCGTTTCGGGGAAGGGCTCGATGGATTGTCTGGTTGCATAGCTGACATCGACGATGGAGGTCGCGCCGTTGTCGTGGTCGAGCAGGATGGTCGCCACGTCCTCGCCGCGGATTTTCGGATTAACGCGCGTTGTTCGCGCGGACAGGCTTGTCACGTCGCCGAGAATGTAGCGGGCGATATCGAGCGTATGGATGCCGAGGTCCTCGATGATAAAGCGCTTGCCGTCCGCCAGGTATGGTTGGCCGGAGAAAACATCGTAGCCGGAGCGGAAGGAGAAGCGGCCCCAGAAAGGCGTGCCGATTGCGCCGGAATCCAGCGCCTTGCGGACGGCCTGGATGGACGTCTGCCAGCGGAAATTCTCGTGGATCATCAGGGGGATTCCCGCGATATCGCAGGCTGCGACCATGGCTTTTGCGTCGGCAAGTGTCGGAGCAAACGGCTTCTGGCAAATCGCCGGAACCTTGTGGGTGGCGGCCATCTCCACCAGTGTGCGATGACTGTTTACCGTGGTCGCGATGTCGACGAAATCGAAACCGCCATCGGCGAACATCTGCGTTGCATCGGTGTAGCGCCGCTCGACACCGAACTGGTCGCCGACGAGCTTTAGCCGCTCGGGGTCGCGGTCGCAGATGGCGACGATGGACACGCCTTCGACATCGTTCCAGCCGTGCATTTGGTTGACGGCGAAGAAGCCGCAACCGACCAGGGCGCCGCGCAGTTCCATCATCTTCTCACCCCTTCCTTGCCAACTGCATCAACGTCACCTGCTGCTGCAAGCGGCGCTGGGCCTGGTCGACCACCACCGCAACGATGATGACGATACCCTTGATCACCATCTGCCAGAAGGAGGAGACCCCCATCATCACCAGACCGTCTGACAGAATACCGATGACGAAGGCGCCGATGATGGTGCCACCGATCGTGCCGCGACCGCCGGACATCGAGGTGCCACCGAGGACGGCTGCGGCAATGGCGTTAAGCTCGAAGGAGTTGCCGGTGGCCGGATGCGAGGCCATCAGCTCCGACGAAATGACAATGCCGACGATGGCGGCGCAGAAGCCGGAGAACATGTAGACGAACATCTTGACGCGATCGACGCGGATGCCCGACATGCGGGCGGCTCGCTCGTTGCCTCCGACGGCGAAGATCTGGCGGCCGATCGGCACGTATTTCGCGACATAGGCGGCGGCGAGCGCAACGACGATCAGGATCCAGATCGATACCGGCAGGCCGATGATGCGGCCGGAACCAAGGAAGCCGAAGCCGGTCGTTGCTAGCTCCGGCTTGCCGACGAGGTTCGGGAACGTCTGGCCGTCCGAGGAGAGCAGGGCGAATCCCCGGGCGACGTAGAGCGTGCCGAGCGTAGCGATGAAGGGGGCGACATTGAGCTTGGTGATCAGGAGACCGTTCACCGCGCCGATGGCAACGCCGACCGCGAGCGTGATCAGGCAGACCTCGACGACATTGAAATACATCGTATAGCCGAACTGCAGATCGATGCCGTTGAGGATCAGACCGCCGGCGACCATGCCGCAGAGGCCGACGATCGAGCCGACCGAAAGGTCGATGCCGCCGGTGATGATGACGAAAGTCATGCCCATGGCGAGGAAGGCATTCAGTGCCACATGCTTCGACATCAGGATGATATTGGCCGTCGACAGGAAGTTCGGCGCGAAGATCGAGAAGAAGGCGATGACTGCAAAGAGCGCGATGAACGTCCTGAGCTTCATCAGCGTTAAAAGGATGGAGCCGCTATCGGTTGCCGGTGCTTTTTCGGTCGCGGTTGCGGTGATCATTACGCAGTTTCCCCAGTGGTTTTGTGTTCGGCCGATTTGTGTCCCTCGGACGCAGCCTTGACGATGAGCTCTTCGGTGGCATCCGCCCTGTTAAGGATCATGGTTACCCTGCCGTTGCTCATCACGGCGATGCGGTCGGAGAGCGCCATGACCTCGTCGAGGTCGGAAGTCGAAAACAGGATGGCGAGCCCTTCACCAGCGAGCCTGCGCATAGTGCGGAAGACATCAGCCTTGGCGCCGACATCGATGCCGCGGCTCGGCTCGTCCATTAGCAGCACCTTGGGGTTGGTCATCAGGGCCTTGCCGATGACAACCTTCTGCTGGTTGCCACCGGACATCGAGGTAACTTCGAAATCCGGATTCGGCGCCTTGATCGAGAGGTTGCGGACCTGTTCCTTGATGGCCGTCTGTTCGCGGTCGCTGGCGATGTGGAAACCGAACTTCACGAATTTCTCGAGGCTTGCCAGAGTGAGGTTAGAAGCGATCGACAAGACCTGCACGAGGCCTTCCCGCTGCCGGTCTTCCGGGATGAGCGCAAGGCCTTTTCGGATACGGGTGGAGGTGTCCTTAGCGAAGATCTCTTCGCCCGAGACGAAGATTTGGCCGGTCGAGTGCGCGTGCTGGCCGATGACGCATTCGAAGAACTCGCTGCGGCCGGCGCCCATGAGGCCGTAGATGCCGAGAACCTCGCCGGCCCTGACCGAGATAGACAGGTGATCGACGGCAAGACCGCCCGTCCTGCGCGGCAGGCAGATATTCTCCGCGCGGAAGGCTTCACTGCCGAGCTTGTGGTCAACGGATTTGGCAAAATCCTTGGCATCGGAACCGATCATCGAGCGGACGATCCATTTGGTGTCGATATCCCGAACCATTGCCTGGCCGGTGATCTGGCCGTCGCGCAGCACGGTGATGTAATCGCCGATGCGCATCAGCTCTTCCAGCCGGTGCGAGATGTAGACAATGGCGACGCCCTGCGCCTTCAACTCGCCGATGACCTTGAAGAGGATATCGACTTCCGCGGCCGACAATGCCGAGGTCGGCTCGTCGAGAATGAGGATACGGGTATCGAGCGAGATCGCCTTGGCGATTTCCACAAGCTGCTGTTGACCGATCGGCAGGTCCTCGACCATGGTTTCGGCGCTGATGCCAGCGTCAAGCTTGTCGAGGAAATGATTAGCCTTTTCGACTTGCGCCTTGTGATCGATGCCACGAATGCGGCGGGTGATCTCGCGGGTGGCGAAGATGTTTTCGGCGACCGAGAGATTGCCGAACAGGTTCAATTCCTGGAATACCATGCCGATGCCATGCCTCTGCGCATCGGCCGGGGAGTTGAACTCGACCTCCTTGCCGTCGAGCAGGATGCGGCCGAGAGAAGGTTTCTCGACGCCGGCGATCATGCGCATCAGCGTCGACTTGCCGGCGCCGTTTTCGCCGACGAGCACGTTGACCGCGCCGCGCTTCAGCTCGAGGCTCGCATGCTTGACTGCAACGATGCCCGAATAGACTTTAGTGACGTCGTCGAGCTTCAGGATGGTCTCATGTGTCTCGGCTGCCATGTCAGCCGCCGATCGTGATGGTGGCGGGGGTCAGCAATGCCGGCTGGCCGTTGAACGGCAGCGGATAGGCGCCGAGCGCTTCCACGTTTTTGCCTTCGAGGCCTTCGCGCGGTAGCTTTTCGAGGGTCAGGCCGTTGACATGGATGTTGAAGGCCTTGCCGAATTCAGCCCACTGGATCTGGTTCTTGAATTCGTTGAAATTGACGAAGTCGAGGCTGTCGCGGATCGCGGTGCCCTTGATGACCGGGCCGATCTGGACGCGCACATCCGCCTTGCCGTCGCCATCGACATCAGTGTCGAGGTAGGCAGCACGGGATTTCGTTTCGGCCTTGACGATCGTGCCGGAGACTTTCGCGGCAAATGTCCAGGGGGCCGTGCCGTCCTTTTCCTTGTGGCCGTATTTTGCCGCGGCGGCATCGAGATCGGATTTCGACAGAGCGGAAACCTCCTGGAAGGTTCCGGCGCGCGTTTCCAGGAACGGAATGACTTTTGCTTCCCATACTTCCGCGACCTGGCGATCGGGATTGAACCCGCCGCTTGCAGCTTCTGCGGCCTCTTCGGCCGTCGGCGTCTTGATGATCTTGCAACCGGGCAGGGCCAGCACGATGGCGAGCGAGATTGCGGCGGCTGTCACGACGTTCGGCATGGAATTCTGCTCCGGCACGTGGAAATAAACGCAGGGCGGAGTCTGTCCGCCCTGCGCGCATTCTTTGGGAGGATCAGTTGGTGAGCGCGAAGGTTTCGAGCTTGGCGGAATTCTCGCCGTTGATCAGCACGCAATCCATGAGCTGCTTTTCCTCGGCCGGTCCCTTACCCGTCTTGATAAAGACGTCGGCCTGCTCGACTGCCATCTGAGCCTGCGCGTAAGCGGGTTGCAGCACGGTCGCCTTGATGCCGCCTGAGGCGATCGAATCGCGCACGTCATTGGAGCCGTCGAAGCCGACTACGATCACGTCCTTGCGGCCGGCGGCCTGGAGAGCGGCGATCGCGCCCATGGCCATCGTGTCGTTGCCGGAGATGACGCCCTTGATATCCGGGTTCGCCTGCAGGATGGTCTCCATCTTCGAGTAGCCCTCCGTCTGGCTCCAGTTGGCCGACTGCTGGGCAACCATCTTCATGTCCGGATATTCGTCGATGATGTCGTGGTAACCCTTGGAGCGGATGCCGGCGTTAAGATCCGCTTCGCGGCCGAGCAGTTCGACATAGTTGCCGGCCTCACCCATCAGCTTGACGAACTCTTCGGCACCGAGCTGCGCGCCCTGATAGTTGTTGGAAACGATCTGCGAGACGGCAACGCCGGTGGCATTGATCTCGCGGTCGATCAGGAAAGAGGGGACGCCTGCGTCCTTGGCTTTCTGAACGGCGGCAATCGAGGCTTCCGAGCCGGCATTGTCGAGAATGATCGCCTTGGCGCCGCGGCCGATAGCGGTATCGATCAATTGCGACTGCTTGTTGGCGTCGTCATCATGGACGAGTACCAGGGTCTCGTAGCCGAGTTCCTTGGCCTTGGCTTCCGCGCCGACGGCTTCCGCCTTGAAGAACGGGTTGTCGTGCGAGGGGGTGATGATTGCGATGAGGTCGGCGGCAAAGACCGGCATGGCAACGCCCAGTGAAAGGGCGCCGGCAAAGGCGGCAAGGGTTAGTCTGCGGGTCAGTTTCATGTGGTTCCTCCCAAGTGAAAAAATGAACGACCCCGCTCCCGTCAGGGCCGATGATTGACGCGGCTTTCGCCCCGTTTCGTCAGGTGATGCGCCGAATGCTCTCGGCGATCTCCTGTGGTTCGAAGACTTTTTTCCAGTCGTCGCGCATCAGCGCCGGGATGCCGAATTCAATGGCTTTGTTGCAGGCATCGGAGAACACGCCCTGGACTTCGCCGAAGATCACGGCGCCGAGCACGTTCATGTGGCCGAGCAGGAAGTCACGGGCGGCCTCCTCCGGCACACCGCGTTTCACACACTCGTCCATGGCCTGCTTCATGACGACCAGCAGCGAAGCGCAGACGGTTTCCGACAGGCCCGGCTCCAGCATCGCCATCTGTTCGACAGTAACGCGGTGCGAGCGCATTACAGGCGACCAGATGACCTTGGCGATCTCTTCGCCGAGGCCGTAGGCCTCTTCCGGTCCCTGCATCAGGGCGGAAACGATATGCTGCTTGGCAAACAGGCCGCCGAAATGATCCCTCTTCGCGGCCATGTCCGTTTCGTCGTTGAAGATTGGCGGATGGCAGGGATGGGTGACGAAATAGGTGAGGTCGGCCCGCACCGGCAGGTGGCCGGCAAAAGGGGCCGCTGCGTCGAGAGCCACAACCATGGTGCCCGCTGCGAGCTTGTCGACGATACCAGCCGCGACCTTGCCGATTGCCGTATCTGGAACGGCGAGAATGACAACGTTGGCGCCATCCAGTCCGGCATTGGCCGGCACGCACGAGATCTCGAGATCGTTTTTCAGCCGCGCCTGACCCGCGTCGCTGACTTCGATGTGGCGCACGTCAAAGCGCGAGCCTTTTAGGTTCTTGGCCAGCCGGTAGCCCATTTTGCCGCCGGCGCCGAAGAGAGCAATTGAAGTCATTTTTCCTCGCGTGTGTCTGGGTTGGCGACGACTATAGCCAACTGGTATAATGAGTCAATCAGTATATCAGTAGATCTACGAATTTTTGTGCTTACTGAGAAAAGAAAATTCAGCGGCATCGCAGTCCGCTTACTCGGCTACTTAACCCTGTCCAGTCGGTTGATGGCCTCAACATTATCGGCCGACGCGCCCTTGGGGTCGAAGTCGGATTCCAGCCACTTGTCGACGATCCTCTTGGCAAGTTCCGGGCCGATGACACGGGCACCCATCGTGATGATCTGCGCGTTGTTAGACTTCGCCGCGCGTTCAGCCGAATAGGTGTCGTGGGTCAGAGCGGCGCGGATGCCGGGAACCTTGTTGGCCGAAATCGCTACGCCGATGCCCGTGCCGCAGATCAGAATGCCGCGCTCGTTCTGACCATCGATGATGGTCTGCGCCAGCGCCAGCGACAGGTCGGCATAGTAGCCGGATTGGCTGAGGTCGCTGACCTTAAGGTGCGGCCGGGTGGCGAGGTGGGCGGCTATGACGTCGAGCAGCGGCTTGCCCGCGCTGTCTGCTCCGATCGCGATATTCATGGGGTATCCTTCCGTTTTTCGTGGCCTGGTTCAGGGGAGCGCCTTGGAGACGCGGCCGAGAATGTCGAGATAGCCGGAAACCGCCCAGGCCGAGCGGCCGATGAACAGTCCGTCGATATGGCTGCAGGCGGCGAACTCCACGCAATTGTCTGGATTGACGCTACCGCCATAGAGCACCGGGATTTTTCGCCCGAGCACGGCTTGCGCGGCTTCAGAGATCGTCGCATGGCGCGCATCGGCATAGTCCGAGGATGCCGGAATACCCTTGACGCCGATCGCCCAGACTGGCTCGTAGGCGATCAGGATGTCAGCATTCCTAGCCTCGCCTTGAAGCCGCCCAAGAGCACCTTCGACCTGCGCCTTCAGCACCGCATCCGCCAGCCCGCTCTCGCGCTCGACAAGCGTCTCGCCGATGCAGATCAGCGGAATCAAAGCATGACGCACGGCGCTCTCGACCTTCAATCCAACGGTCTCGTCCGTCTCGCCGAAGAATTCTCGGCGCTCGCTATGGCCAAGTTCGACCAGATCGAGCCCGCAATCGACCAGCATCGGCGCAGAGATCTCGCCGGTCCAGGCGCCGGTATCGTCCCAGTGCATGTTCTGGGCTCCAATCTTCACCGAGGTACCCTTCAGCGCCGCCTTGACCTCACGCGCGGCGGTGAACGGCGGGATGACAAAGCGCTGAATGCGCGCATCGCGCGCGGCATCCGTAACGACAAGAGCATTCGCAAAGGCGAGAGCCTCTGCGAGCAGCTTGTTCATCTTGAAGCTCGTCCCTACCCAGAATGTCATCGTTTCATTCCTCCTCGATTACGCCTGCTCGCCGTCTCGGATCTGCGAGAAATAGGCATCCGAACCCACCTGGCCGCCCTTCAGGGCGATCTGCAGACCGTTCGTCGCGGCGTGCGTGCCATGGGCTGTACAGAGGGGGGAACCGGGCGTCTGGGGCAACGGTAGCAGGGTCGTCAGCGCCTCCACGTTCAACTCCCGCAGCGCATGGCTTGATGTGTCACCGCCCGCGATGACGACGCGTTTCAGGTGCTGTTCCTCAGTGAGGCGACACAGGATTTTGCCGAGCATTCGGCCGAGGCGATGGCGGCTACCGGCAATCCTGTCGATATCGCTGCCGCGGTCAGCGGATGGGCCGAGTGCAGTGTTGAGGATGACGCTGCTGCCCTGTTGAAGACATTCGATGCCCGCGGCGACGGCACGTTCCAGCGCAGCGTTACCATTCTCGCCGAGCAGTTCCATCGGCTCGAGGTTGATGCCGGCAAAGCCATTTTCGGTGGCGTGGCGGATCTGGCGCTCTGTGGTGGGCGAGACGCTGCCGGAAACGACGGCGATGCGATGAGCCCTTCCGGGGAGAGGAAACGTCCCGCGTCCCGACGTCAGCCCGGCTTGCGACCAGGCGGTAAGGAGCGCGTATTCGACGCCAGAAGAACCCGAGACGAACCAGCCGTTGCCGGGCTTCAGCCGGAAGAGCTGGCGACCGGCATTGATCTGGCTTTCGGTGCTATCGACGTCGAAGAGTACCATGCCGTCTGCGCGTTCGCAGAGGGCATCGATCTTGTCATCGGCGTCTTTGGCGGCCAGCATCGGTAAATCGGCAAGCCGTGTCTCAAGCGCCGTCTGTTCCTTGAGGTGCAGACGCAGGTCAGCCTCGGCCATGGGGGTTACAGGGTGGCGGCTCATCACCGGGTGTCGGTCGATGCGATAGACCTCGCCCCGATAGGCAGCGAAGAGGTGTCCAAAGGCTGTATAGCGTTTCAGCTGCGGCGCGCCGACGACGAGAGGAACATAGGCCTGATCGAACAGTTTCTTTCCGATCTCGACTGCCTTGCCGATGTTGCCGATTTGCGGGCTCGAGTCGAAGGTCGAGCAAACCTTGTAGTGGCAGATGGCGGCATTCAGGCTTTTCAACCAAGCAAGGGCGAGCGTGAGGTGTTCATCCATCCAGTCCGGGGTTTCACTGCGGCTCGTGCCGGCAAGACCAATCCCGCGGCAATGGCTGAAGCGATGCAGAAGACCTTCATCCGGGATGTCCATGAACAAGACGGTCTCCACGCCGTTAGAGGCGAGCGCTTCCATCACATCGGTGGAGCCGGTGAGGTCGTCGCCATAATAGGAAAGGAGTAGATCGGGTTTCGTCATGGCTCTCACTCGCCTTTGCCGAATTTTTTGAGCGACGCCGCCAACTCCGGATGGTCCTCGGCATAGGTTTCGAGCGGGATGTCCGCAACCGCTGCTTGCCAGGCCTGCTGCACGGCATGCACACCGGCGACGGGGCCACCTGGATGACTGACGATACCGCCGCCGCACAGATAGAGAAGATCCGTCGTGCGGCCGGTGCGGCGGTAGGTTTCGGGCGCTTGCCCGCCCCATTGACCGGAGCCTGCAACGGGAAGCGCGCAGTCGGACGCGTCAAACAGTGGCGTAGTGACAGCCTTGAAGGATTCGACGAAGCTCTCGTCCGGTTCCCAGTATTTGACTCCGATGCCGTTGATCTGGAACTGGTCGACGCCGAGCAGACGCCAGAACTGCTGCCAGACCTTGAAATCGAAACCAATGCCGGGATGACGCGTCAGCACGTCCCAACCGTTGCGATGAGCGTGCAACACGAGGCCAGAGCGTTTGCGCAAAAATGCCATGGCGCCCATGCCGATGGAGTTGATGTTGACGACGGCGCAGTTGCCACCCGCCTTCAGAACGAGGTCGTGGTTTCGCATCATCTCGTCCGGATCAGTGTGGGAGATGCCGAACGCATACATCACCTTTTTGCCGGTCTTCTGCTCATGATCGAGGATCTTGGGCATGATGGCGGCAACGCGTTCCTCGAGCGGAGAATAGACCGGGCTCATCAGTTTCTCGTCGTCTTTGATGAAATCGACGCCAGACTGGATGAGTTCGCCGACGAGTTCCGCGGTTTCCTGCGGACGCAAGCCAAGCGCCGGTTTGACGATGGTGCCGATGATCGGGCGGTCGTAGACGCCGGTGAGCCTCCGGCTTCCGGCAAGACCGAACTGCGGGCCGGGATAGGCGCCGCGATAGGCCTCCGGCAGCTTGAGATCCACAACCCTGAGGCCGGTCAGGCCGCGAATGGAAAAGATGCCGCCGACAGCAATGGTCATCAAGGCAGAGAGATCGGTGCCAATAGCATCGAGCGGGAAGGCGATATCTACTTCGGCGCGGTGTATGATGCCGTGCCCCGCCGGTGCCTCCGGCCAGCTTGGGAACGGCGCATCCGGAAGGGGACGAATGGCGAGCACATGAGCGGCGACGCGCGCCTTTAGCTCCTGCGTCTCCCCTGGAACCGGTACGAATGTGCCTGTCGATTGATCGCTGGCGATCTTTTCCGCCATGCCCTCGGCGCTGCCGGGCGTTTCAATACGGTAGGTGACGGTGATCATCATGAATTGTCCGTTGCTCCTTTATGCCAACACGTTTATTGATGACGTCACCTCATGAGCTGGTATAATGAGTATTCCAATTCGTGCAAGATGTTTTAGGCTGTTCCTGGAAAGTTTTCGGGTCAAAACGGCGACTGGATCTTTCCTTGCCAGTTCGCTCAGGACATAAGGAGGGGAGACCTTGATCCAGCGAGTGAGCATGAGCCAGCCAGTAGAGCAGATCGTGAGGCGCAAACTCTCCGATGAAGTGTTTGACCGTCTTGAGCGGATGATTACATCCGGCGAGTTGAAGCCGGGCGACGATATGCCGTCGGAACGTGTTCTCATGGAGCGCTTTGGCGTGGGGCGCCCTGCGATACGCGAAGCGATGCAGTCACTAGCGAACATGGGCCTGGTCGCGATTTCGCACGGCGAGCGGGCGAAGGTTTTGGAGTTGACCGCGCAGTCCATCTTCCGGCAGGTCAATTCAACCGCAAAGATCATGTTGTCGCGATCATCCGACTCGCTGGAACATCTGAAAAACGCGCGTATTTTTTTCGAGCGGGGAATGGCGCGCGAAGCAGCCGCAAAAGCCACGGAACGGGATGTCGAAGAACTGCGCGAAATCCTTGAACGGCAGCGGCGATCGTTGGGAAAAGCCGAAGAATTCATTTCCGCCGATATGCAATTTCACACCCGCATCGCCCGGATCTCGGGCAATCCGATCTTCGTTGCAGTCAGCGAGGCAATGTTAGCCTGGCTCAAGGAATATCACACCGACATGCTCATTTGGACCGGCAAGGAAAAGTTCACGCTTGTTGAACACGAGAAGATAGTAGATCGACTGGCAGCAGCGGATGCCGATGGGGCCGAAGTCGCAATGTTGGTGCACCTTGAGAGATCAAGCGCACTGTATGTGAAGTAGCCGTGGGTGTATTTCCCTCCTATGGCCGACTCTTGTTAAACGATCTATCGCAACTCCGTATTCCCCAGTCAGCCGCATCGGCTGGTCGTCACCGAACATGACGGGTGTTCCGGAGCTACGCTCGATGACATGGGCTGTCCTACTAAAGCTCGTAATCATCCCGATGCAAATCGCCTGGTGCTGGCTCAACCGCCACACAATTAGTGTATGAGCGGGCTTCTTGTCCCTTGCGACTCATTACGCAGAAAGAGACGTTGAAGGACGAGGTTTGACGACCGTATGCATCAAGCGAGCTGCTTGAACCGATGTTCGGTCCCGTCGCCGCCAATGTTGCGCCTTCTATCAGCCGAGGTGAAACTGGCGTCGATTGGGTCTACCTAATGGTGCGGGGTACACACCGAAAAGCTCTCGCTCATTTCGGCATCAGCTCGAATATCTCGGTATCGAATCGATTACGCTGCCGCCCCTGTATTCGACGAGTGCAACAACATGATCAGTTCTGTGAAGGGAGATTGGCGTGATACCCGTTCTAACGAGCGCAACCAATTCTTCGATTGGCCGAACAGGAATGGCACTTTGTCGGAAACGTTCAAGCAAATCCCCGCGTCTCGGGTTCACGGCGATCCCGACTTCTGTCACGACGACATCAACGTCTTGTCCGGGAGTGACGCAACAGAGAACGCTATCCACGATCTTTGGGTGACCGCCGGCTCTCAGTCGCGAAGTGACGATCGTCAGTTTTGCTCCAGCAGCCGTGTCGGGGTGACCGCCAGGCCACCGATTAACGCTCCATTGCTTCCGGTGGCCACATTGACGTTGAAATTCTTGTCTACTTCAGCTGCGCCGAGAACGACGACGTCCAGGCCATTCACGACAGGATCCGGGTCAATGGGAGATGCGTAGCGCGACGCAGACATTGCGACATGCGCCAGGTTCCGTTCATAGGACCGGACCGCCTCAAGGTCGAAGCACTGAACGTCGTAAATCCGATCGAACAGCCCGGCTTCCAGAAGCGCAACATGACCTCCTGCAATCCCTCCAGATATAAATCCGCCCTTGACCCCAGTCTCAGCAAGGAGGCCCACCCAATTTGCTGGCGACGCCGAGAGAAATGCTCCCAGCTCCAGTCTGAAACGAAAAGCCGTCTCGCACGAGGCCACTAGAGCGAATTACGTCAAGCGTAAGACTGACGATCGCCAGACTTGTAGGGTCCGTAGCGATTGTGGTGGCTCCCGACAAGATCCTTCGATTGTCGCCGAGGGAAGGCACTTGAACCAGAAAATCAGCCTTGCCCGGTGCGATCTCGTGTCGACGCAACCCGTTAGCCGAGATTTCCTCGGTCAGCAATATGACGTTCTTGGCATAATCCGTATCCACCATAGCGTAACCAAGTGGCCCGCAAGAGGCCCGTCCGCCAGCTCCACTTGCACTGCCATCTCGATTCACCCGCGGCGCGCCCAAGAATGCAGCGTCTTTAGTCAGCTGCCCACTCGAGATGACGCGCGCGCGACCTCCGTGAGTTTGAAGTACGGCCGGCTGCGGTAGCATGCCTTCCATGATTGCGCTGGCAACCGGACCTTTAACGTAGTCAGATACAATGCGACCTACGACACCGTTCGCAATGTGTGCAAGTGGTGCGTGCACGGGAAATATCGAGCTTGGGGTGGAACAGCCTTCCACGTCACCATCGCGAGGCGCCGTCTACCGGAAGCGTAATCTGAAAGAGGAAGCCGCCTGATGGATGATATTCGCTTACAGTCGGCATCACAGAATCGGGGCGTCAGAGGCTGGTGTTCAAACGACGCTGGATATCTTCGACCAACAGGGCTGCTTCCTCCGCGATTGCCAAGATTGTGCCCGACCGTCGCGAGATCGCGAAAGGCAGGCCCGCAAAATATACGCCTGGGATGCTCGCGACCCCCTTCTCGTGCAATGGCTGGCCTTGCGCATCGAGCACATTGGGAACGCGCACCCAACCGAAATCCCCTTTGAACCCGGTGCACCAGATCACCGTTGTGATCCCCCGCGCGGCGAGATCAATTGATCGCACTGGTGGATTCGGCAGAAGCGCGTCAATCACCTCTGCGGAGTCCGGCACAGCTCTCGGGGCATCGATCCCGTTGCGGGCGATGTACTCGTCGATCAGGCTGCGAACCAGAGCGGAGCCCTCATCTGCATGGCGAACATGCTCTTCTGCATCGTCGCTGAACGACAGGCGGCCGTCGTCGACGCCCGTGAGCCGGCCCAGCAGGACAACGCCTTGCGCGCTGAGGGACTGCAGGCTGATCGTATGGAGCGCTCCTTGCAGCGGCCTTCCAGGGATGGCCCCCTGCTGAAGAATTTCCTGGCGAGTTATATCCATCCGCCCGCTAAGAACCAGCCAGACACTGATGTGACGACCTCGGTACATTCGCGGCAGCCGGCCGACCCGGCCCGTTGCAAGAAACACAGTCCGCCCTGCCTGGACCAGGTCCTCGGCGATCTGGCCCCCCGACTGGGCGCTACCCACCACCAGCACGGCTCCACCGCCGAGACCGAATGGGTTGCGGTAGGCTGATGCATCAATCTGTTGTACTTCGGATGGCAACAAAGCAGAGAAAGGCGGGCGTGTCGGGCAATTCTGGTTGCGGGGCCGACATAGGTATCGCCGGGCATGATGGTTTGGATGTTGGGTGTGTTTATCCGAAACGAGTCCCAGCGCTGGGTCCGCCAAGTCTCACCGATGCGACCTCGCTCCAACACTCTGTGACGCAAACCGCTCTGCGTCAGCGCATGACTGACGCCTAGCCCCGCCCAACCGGCACCGATGACGACGGCATCCAGAATGTCCGTTCCGCTCGTCATTTCGTTCCCCTCTGATTGTCACCCTAAGGTATCTTGTAAAATGGGTAAATGGTCCACTTTCCAGTACGGCGTTGCTCTCACGCATGACAAAATCGAAGACGACAGTGGCGAGGCGATGACTAAGATGTCGCGTCTCGTGTAAGCCGCGCCTCTATGGCCTTCTATCAACTGAACGTCCGCCGTTGGCGACGCGGAGCCGCCGAGGGGTTCGGCCGGAGTGGGCCCATTTCGGACTCCGAAGTCCGCGAGTGCTTAACCGCGCGACGTCATCCACACGCCCACCAGTGTCACCGCCAGCCCCGCGAACATTGCCATTGTCAGAGGTTCTGAAAACAGCATCCAGGCCCACAGCATCGTCACGGGCGGGCTGAGACAGATCGCTGCGCTCACCTTGACGACGGGGAACAGCCGCAGACTGGTGTAGTAGACGGCGTAGGCTAGGAACGTCGCTATCAGGACCAGCCAGATCATCCCGACCGCGAAATCACGGGTCATCGGTGGCGCTAGGCTGCCCTGCGTCAACGCGCACAGGCCGAAGAGAGCCGAGCCCATCAGTGTCTGGATGCAAAGACTCTGATGGACAGGCATATGCTGCGTCTTGCGTCTCCTGTGCAGGACCGAGGCGACAGCGAAGATCAGCATCGAACCCACCGTCAGTCCGTATGCCCAGACCGGGGCCGTTCCGAAACTGAGGCTGTCGAAGGACACGATCAAAACACCGACGACGGCAATCGCGGTTCCCTGCCATTGCCGTGCGGTCAGCCGTTCACCGAGGACGGGTTGTGAAAGGGCGGCGATCGCCAGCGGAAGAAGGTCGGCGATGAGCGCGACCAGCCCCGTCGGCACTTTTTGCTCGATAGCCAGGGCGAAGCCTCCCAGATACAGGAACACGGCCATGATGCCGAACAGGGCCTGATCTCTGACCGCACGCATGGATATGCTCGGCCCGATCGCCAACGTGAAGGGCAGAAGGATCAGTCCCGAAAGCAATGTCCGCCAGAACAGCAGAAGCATGACGCTCGCCTCCTGGTTCGCATACCGGATGCCGACGAAGCCTGAGCTCCATCCGATGATCAGGAGAGTGGCGAGCAATGGCCATAGCAGAGGATGGCGGCTCGCGGTGGCGGAAGGAAGAGAGATGTCGGTCATTGAGCGCTCTGGTGCGAGGAATACGGTCTACCAATAGGCAGATCGCACTAAGCTCGCACATGACAAATTTCGATGGTTGCATGACATTTCGCAAATTTGCGTCATGGCTGGCGTAGTTCGTGATAAGTTTCTCTCTGGAGAGAACGAAACGGATATGGCCATGAATGAACTCAACAGTCGCCGCCTCGAGATTGACGCTTTGCGGGCACTTTCCGCAATCCGCCAGCATGGCGGCATTACCAGAGCAGCGGTCGCTCTGGGCCTTTCACAGTCCGCCGTGAGCCATAAGATCAAGCGACTGGAAGTCAGCCTCGATTGCGAGCTGCTCGGCCGGAAGGCGGGCGGTCTGATGTTCACCGCTGCGGGAGAAGACTTGCTCGATTACGCCGGGCGTATCCTCGGTCTGCATGACGAGGCTCTGCTCAGCCTTTCGAAGACCCCGCTCGCGGGTAGGCTTGCCCTCGGCCTCACCGAAGACACGGCGTGTACCGACCTCGCCCGTATTCTGGGGCGGTTTCGGCGTCTGCATCCGAATGTCTCGGTCCGTACCAAGGTCCGTATGAGCCTCGTCCTGCGCGCCATGCTCGAACGTGGCGAACTCGATGCCGCCATCGTTCAGGTCTTCGGCCATGAGGTGCGACCGGCCGACATTGTCCTCTGTCGTGAAGACCTTCACTGGGTGAAGCATCCGGATTTGGCGCTGCCGCAGGACGGCCCGATTCCGTTTCTGTCGTTTGACGACGAGTGCTTCTACCGTCAGTGGGCGCTCGACATCGGCCAGGACGATGCGGTTCTCGAGACCGTCTTCGAGTGCTCGAGTGCCGCCGGCATCGTTTCGGCCGTCAACGCGGCCATGGGCGTGGCGCTCCTCAGCGAGCGCCATATCGGTGGCGAGATGCGCGTTGTCGTTGAACGACTGCCTCGGCCGCCAGCTTTGGCGTATGTTGTCCGCCGCGCAAGGAAATCGAGGAACCCAGCGCTGGACAGCCTGGTCGGCGAGATTGAAAGGGACATTGGCCGACACGGAAGTTTGGCTCTCGCCGGCTGATGGCATGACGCAACTAAGAATGGCATATGCCGTTTGGAGAAATCCTGGGCGCTTCGGTTGCCGACAGATATGGCCGCTCTTGGCGCGCTTCCCGACCGAGGCGTGGTCGCCAATCGACTCAAGGCGGCCAGCGAAGCCCCAAACCGACATAAGTAACGTTCACTTCGTGTTCTATTGTGATAGTCTCGCATAGGCAGCGACATTCGGGGATGGAAGTGTCAGATCAGAAGAGCAAGTTCCAGCGTTTCAAGGCGTTGCATGCGGTTGAGCGCGCCTTTGTCATTCCCAATCCTTGGGACGCAGGTTCAGCTCGCCTGTTGGCGAGCCTCGGCTTCGATGCATTGGCGACTACGAGTGCAGGCTATGCTTTCTCGAAAGGAAAGCTCGATTCGTTTGCCAGCCTTGAACGCGGCGAAATTCTTGATAATGCGGCCGAGATCGTCGGCGCGACGGACTTACCCGTGTCAGCCGATCTTGAGGACGGTTTTGGGGCTGCGCCCGAAACATGCGGCGAAACCATTCGCCTCGCCAGTCAGGTTGGACTGGTCGGCGGCTCGATTGAGGATGCGACGGGCGACCCGGCCACACCAATATATGATCTGTCTCAGGCGATTGAGCGTGTTCAGGCGGCAGCCGAAGCTGCGCGGAGCCTTCCTTTTCTACTCACTGCAAGGGCCGAGAACTTCCTTTGGGACAGGCCCGATCTGGAAGACACAATCAAAAGGCTGCAAGCTTTTTCTGCCGCAGGAGCGGACGTACTCTATGCGCCGGGATTGCCGGACCTGGACGCCATCCGAACCGTCTGCGCCGCTGTGAACAAACCGGTGAATGTAGTTATGGGGTTGAAGGGTCCAAATTTTTCCGTCGCCGAATTATCGGCTGCGGGGGTGCGTCGTGTAAGCGTCGGGGGATCGTTCGCGCGGGCCGCGCTTGGTGGGTTGATGCGGGCTGCCAAAGAGGTCAAAACCACAGGCACATTCACCTATGCTGCCGATGCACTACCTGCCAGCGCAATTGCCACCCTGATGTCACAGGAAAAGCGTAGCGCGATCGAATGAGCGGGCGTTGCCCATCAGTCGAACCGATACGATCAAAGCAACACATGTTTTCTTCTTCTGTCGCGAGGGCGACCATCGGCTAACGGCCTGGTGCTGGTGCGCCAGCGGCCGGGCTCGGCAAAGGGCGTGATGTTCATCACCATCGAGGATGAGACCGGCGTCGCCAATATCGTCGTCTGGCCGAAGCTCTTCGAGCGGTCGCGCCGAGTGGTGCTCGGCGCCAGCATGATGGCGATCAACGGCAGGATCCAGCGGGAAGGCGACGTGGTTCACCTGGTCGCTCAGCAGCTCTTCGATCTTTCTGCCGATTTGTCCAGCCTCACCGAGCGAGACGGAGCATTCCCGGCCGCCGACCGGCCGCGGCGACGAGTTCGCCCATGGTTCGCCCGGAACTTCGGATTCCCGGGAAGGCCGATTTAAGCCCAACAAATATCTTCGAATCAACCGTCATGGCGCCTCTATGGCAACGGACAGCACAACATCTTGGGGGCCTGTTACCCCTGCTGTGTACGTGCAAGACTTTTTCTTGAGATCGGGAACTCGGAATGCCGGCGCAGCTCATCAGAGCGCGGCCGAGTTTGATAGATCAGGTTCTCGCCTGCCGCTGACGTAGTTGCCGTAACGACGATCACCCAGACCCGCGCGGCGAGCCACCTCGGCATTTGAGATACCTAGTTGTTCAGCGCGTTGTCGCAAATTGGTTGCAAAGGGCCCCATTCCCCACAGTTTGTTCATGACAAACCACACGGGTCCAGCCTGGGGATTCCACATGAAGCGCACCTATGAAAAGCCTGTGCTGGTCAAGCGTGAGCGTCTTTCGAAAGTGACGGCAGGTATTGTCGTCTTACTCACGGATTAGCGCTCGAGCGTCGAATGGGTCAAACCCGGCATCCCGGCGCGTGGACTGAAACAATGGACCGGGAGTGATTGGGGAACTCTACTTCTTGGCAGGGTTCGTATTCCAAATATCCCGATGCAGTCGCCATTCGCCGTCGGCACCCTTTTTCCAGACGACAATGTATTTGCCGATTTCCTCACTGGTCTTGCCGTCACTGCCGGGAATCTTGATAGAGTAGGTGCCCTCCTCATACGCGAGAGTCCCACTCTCCTCGACCTGCGCCGCTTTCAGGGTCAGATCGGCCAATCCTGCATCGATCCAGTTCTGCCACATCTTCTGAATGCTTTCGCGGCCGGCGATCCGCTCTTCGTTGGGAGGAAACGCTAC
>UCOA01000058.1 GCA_900474095.1 Hyphomicrobiales bacterium
CCCCTCCCCTCCGCTTCGCTCCGACCCTCCCCACAAGGGGGAGGGTTATTCCGAGACTGCCGCCTACTACAGCGTCGCCATGTCGATGACGAAGCGGTAGCGCACGTCGCTCTTGATGACGCGCTCATAGGCTTCGTTGACCTGGTCCATGCGGATCAATTCGATTTCCGAGACGATGTTGTGCTCGCCGCAAAAATCGAGCATTTCCTGCGTCTCCTTGATCGAGCCGATCATCGAGCCGGCAATCGAGCGGCGACCAGGAATGAGCGAGAAGGCATGCACCGGCACCGGCTTTTCCGGAACGCCGAGCAGGACGAGCGTCCCGTCCACCTTGAGCAGGCCGAGATAGGCGTTCCAGTCGATTTCCGCCGAGACCGTGCACAATATGAGGTCGAACGTGCCGGCCAGCGTCTTGAAGGTCTCCGCATCGCTGGTGGCGTAATAGTGATCGGCACCCAGCTTGAGGCCGTCTTCCTTCTTCGACAGCGACTGGCTGAGCACGGTCACGTCGGCGCCCATCGCATGGCCGAGCTTGACGCCCATATGACCGAGGCCACCCATGCCGAGGATCGCAACCTTCTTGCCGGGACCGGCCCCCCACTTGCGCAGCGGCGAATAGAGCGTGATGCCGGCGCAAAGCAGCGGTGCCGTCGCCTCGAAGGGCAGATGCTCGGGGATGGAGAGGACATAGCCTTCCTTGACGACGATATGATCGGAATAGCCGCCCTGCGCTGGCGTCTTTCCGTCGGCCTCCATGCCGTTGTAGGTCACAACGAGGCCCGGCATGTAATGTTCGAGATCGAGGTCGCGGCTGGCGCAGGTGGTGCAACTGTCGACGAAGCAGCCGACCCCGACCCGGTCACCCACCTTGAATTTCGTCACTTTGTCGCCTACCGCGGTTACGATGCCGGCAATCTCGTGGCCGGGAACCATCGGAAACATCGAATTGCCCCATTCGTTGCGGGCCTGATGAATGTCCGAATGGCAAATGCCGGAATATTTGATACTGATGACGACGTCGTCCTCGCGGGGTTCGCGCCGTTCGAACGTGAAGGGCTGCAGCGGTTTCGACGCATCCGTCGCCGCATATCCTCTTGCCAGGGCCATGGATCACTCCTTTATGTGATGGGACGGGGATTGTGATGGAGACACGAATGGCCTCTCCCCGGAAGCGTACTATGCAGGGAGCTGCTGGCAGGCGTTAGAGCAATCCTGCAAAATTTTTGTACGATCCTGCAAAACGTGTCGCTGTAGTTTTGCAAGAATGCGTTAAGAGACTAACTGTCGGTTTGCGTGATGACATCTAAATAGCTGGAAAGACTTTGGATTATGACAGATTCAAGAACCCCGCAGAGTCAGGAACTGATTGATCTCATTGCCCGTTTTGCCAAGGACGATGGTGATCATCCAACAGCGATCCCGGGTTTGAGTGTTCATCGGCACGCTGGGACGGGGACCAAGGCCTGCGGCTCCTACAAACCGAGTTTAGCGCTGATCGCGCAGGGGGCAAAACAGGTCATGCTCGGCGACGATGTCTATCGCTACGGCCGCGGCGACTATCTGCTGACCTCGATCGACCTGCCCGTCACCACCCAGATCATCGAGGCAACAGGCGAAGAACCTTATCTCAGCATGATATTCCAGATCGACACGGCCAAGGTAGCCGGGCTCGTAGGACATGCCAGCCCAGGAGATCGTAGCCCCGCCCCTGCCGAACGCGGCATGGCCGTCAGCGTGCTGACGCCGGAGCTCGAAGATGCCGCCGCGCGGCTGCTGCGGTTGCTCGACAGGCCGGCCGATGTTGCGGCTCTGCTGCCGCTGATCGAGCAGGAGATCATCTACCGGCTCCTAACCGGACCGCAAAGCGGCCGCCTGCGCCAGATGGCCGTCACGGACAGCCAGTCGCACCAGATCAACCGCGCCTGCGTCTGGCTGAAAGAGCATTACGCCCTGCCGCTGAAGATCGAGGAACTCGCCAACCGCGTCAGCATGAGCGTTTCCTCGCTGCATCATCATTTCAAGGCGATCACCGCCATGAGCCCGATGCAGTATCAGAAGCAGTTGCGCCTGCAGGAAGCGCGCCGGCTGATGCTAGAGGAGATGCTTGATGCGGGATCGGCCGGCCACCAGGTCGGCTATGACAGCCAGTCGCAGTTCAGCCGCGAATATGCCCGGCAGTACGGCGAGCCGCCGCGGCGCGACGTCGGTCGCGTCCGCCGCAGCCTGATGGACCGGCTGACCGGCGGTGTGGAAATGCTGAGCGAGGGCTAGGCCTCTCGCTCAAGACTCAAATTTGGAGGCGCCGGGTGCGAGGCGGCTGCAATCGACCGATTTTTCCGGTCGTTAAAATTGTCGCCTTTCCCGCGCGACTTCCTTAAGGGCATTTCCGTATCCTTTTTGCACACAGAGGCGAGGAACATGTGATGGCAGATCACCGAAGAGAAGCCTATTCGGCGTTCGCAGAAGATCATCGGGAGCTTGGCGCCGCGAAGGGTCCCTTCTCGCCGACGCTGCGCATGAAGGTGCTCGCCGCTGCCGTTCTGGCTGGTGTTCTTTTCTGGAGCGCGGTGATCTATTTCACCATGCGCTGACGCCGGGCGCTGGGTTCCCGGCAGCCGGCAAGCTGAATAGCGAACCCGTCAGAGGCGCATCCGGCGCCCGCGCGACTGATCTCCGGCGGGCCGACCACCAAGCCGATCGACGCGGCTTCGCTCCAATAGACATCTAACACCGCGTTACATCGCGAAACAATTTGCGATGTTTTTTTTGGAACGATCACTCCTCCTCTCGCATTGTGGACCACATGGCCATGACAAAACGAAAGGAGTGAGCCATGAAAACGAAGACCCTGATCCTCTCCGCTGCCGCTCTCGGCATGATGTCCACCGCTGCGCTCGCAGAGGATGGCGCCATCACCGGTGCTGCCGGTGGCGCGGTCACGGGCGCCATCGTCGGCGGCCCGGTTGGCGCGGCCGTGGGCGGTGTCGTCGGCCTCGCAGCCGGCGCCGCGCTCGATCCGCCACCCCAGCGGGTGGTGACCTACGTGGAACAGCAGCCGCTGCAGCAATCGATTGTCATCGAGCAGCCGCTGGTGGTCGGCAAGCCGATCCCGCGCGACGTGGTGCTGATGCCGGTGCCGGAAGACAACCGGTACGCCTATGCGGTCGTCAACAACCAGCGCGTGATCGTCGACCCGAGAACGCATACGGTCGTCCGGATCATGCAATAAGTGGGTATCGCATGAGCAGAAGGGGCGGACGGATGTCCGCCCCACGTGAGAGGTTTTGGTTTTCCCGCAGTATTACCCGGAGTATTATGTCTATCGAGTTTCGACGACGGGAGCGATGTGATGAAAAATCTGATTTCAAGCTGCGCCATCTTGGTCGCGCTCGCGTCCTGCACGCCCTATTACGTCGAACCGATACCCGGAAGCATCACCTATGGCGGTCGCCAGCCTCGCACGAAACTGACGAAGGCGCCGATCGGCAGCACGTTCACCAATCAGATCATGGACGAGACCGGTCGGATGGCCATCGAGACCTACCGGATAGAGCCGGACCGCTCGCTTACGCTGGTCAGGCGCGAACGCATGCGATCGGATTTTTTCGACTATGATTGAGGATTTCGGCGCTGATCTTTGATACCGGGCCGTCTTCACAACCATGGCGATCGGGGCAGGGTATCCCCGCGACCGCAATGAGGGTGCAGGTCCGCCGTGGCGGCAACGAAGCCCACGTCGTGCTGATTATCAGGACGGACAAGGGCGCGATTGTTCTCGATAACCTGCGCCGTTCAGCCTATCTTGAGTGACCCCCAAGGGCACGGGGTATGCTGACTACGGACAAAAGACGGATGGTAGCGGGAGAGGGACTCGAACCCCCGACACGCGGATTATGATTCCGCTGCTCTAACCACCTGAGCTACCCCGCCATCGGACCTTGACGCGGACTTGGCCGCTGTCGTCGCCGTCAGTGGGGCGGCTTATAAGGTGCGGTTCATGCCGGTGTCAAGCCGAGCCGTTTTAAAAAATTGGAAGTTTTCCAATGGCCCCTGGACAACGTGTCGAGCAAGGGGCGCCAGGCCTCCCCTGCTCCATTCAGGCCGCGGCCGAGCTCTGCAGCAGGTCCTTCAACGCCGCCTCGGCTGCCGCTTCGCGTTCGGAGCGCAGGATGAAGCCACCGCCGTAGACGCGGGCCTCCTCGCCGGTGCCGGAATAGAGCGCGCAGGCCTGCCCAGGGGCGACGCCCGCCTCGCCTTCCAGAAGTTCGACCGAGATGCCGCCTGCATCGGCGCGCAGGATGGCGGGTGCCGGCTGGCGCGTGGAGCGCACCTTGGCGAAACAGGCGAAGCCTTCGGCCGCGACGTCATGGATATCGCCGTCGCCCAGCCAGTTGACGTCGCGCAGATAGACGCGACGGGTTTCCAGCGCCTCCTTCGGGCCGACGATGACGCGGCGCGAGCGGGCGTCGAGATGGACGACATAAAGCGGTTCGCCCGTGGCGACGCCGATGCCCCGGCGCTGGCCGATGGTGTAGTGCAGGATGCCCTCATGGCTGCCGAGCACACGGCCGTCGAGATGGACGATATCGCCCGACAGAGCCGAATTCGGCTTCAGCTTCGCGACGATGTCGGAATATTTGCCCTGCGGCACGAAACAGATGTCCTGGCTGTCGGCCTTTTTGGCGACGACGAGGCCCATGTCTTCCGCCAACGCCCGCGTTTCGGCCTTGGTCAAATGGCCGAGCGGGAAGCGCAGATAGTCGATCTGTTCCTGCGTCGTGGCAAAAAGGAAATAGCTCTGGTCGCGATCGGCATCGGCCGGGCGGAAGAGCGCGCGGCGGCCGGGCGCCCCAGGTTGCGGATGCGCTTTGGAGCGGATGTAATGGCCGGTCGCAAGTGCATCGGCGCCGAGCTCGCGCGCGGTCGCCAGCAGATCGGCGAACTTGACGGTCTGGTTGCAGGCTACGCACGGGATCGGCGTTTCGCCGGCGACGTAGCTTTCCGCGAAGGGATTGATGACGGTTTCGCGAAAGCGCTGCTCGTAGTCGAGCACGTAATGCGGAATGCCCAACACTTCGCAGACGCGGCGGGCGTCGTCGATATCCTGGCCGGCGCAGCAGGAGCCGGCGCGGTGCACGGCGGCGCCGTGATCGTACAGTTGCAGGGTGATGCCGAGAACATCATAGCCCTCGCGCTTGAGGATGCCGGCCACGACCGAGGAATCGACGCCACCGGACATGGCAACGACGACGCGCGTATCTTCGGGCTTGCGAGCAAAATCGAGACTGTTCACGGTTTCCAATCCGGCATTCCGGTCCATCGGCGGGGTTTCGGCACTTCTGCGACCATACCCTGTTTCCTGCAAACGGCCAACGCCGCAGCGATGCGTGCCCGGCAACGGCGCCTACCCGCAAGGCCGCTATATAGAAAGTCGCGAGGATATGGACAAGTGCCTGCTGAAAACGCGCTTAGATGAGCTTCATTCGCATGGCACGGGCGATCGCCTGCATCCGGTTGACGGCATCGAGCTTGCGTGTCGCCGTCTTGAAATAGCTTGAGACCGTGTAGACGGAGATGCCGAGGATGATGGCGATCTCGTCGCTGCTC
Organism: Hyphomicrobiales bacterium; assembly: GCA_900474095.1. GTDB lineage: Bacteria > Pseudomonadota > Alphaproteobacteria > Rhizobiales > Rhizobiaceae > Pararhizobium. Next base: position 5,608 of record UCOA01000058.1, read on the forward strand.
TTGCCGGCCGCGGCCCAGCGCAGGCATTCGATCTCGCGGGCCGACAGCTTTTCGCGTGCCGAGGCCCCGGTTTCGAAGGTGCGTTCGAGGATCTCGAACAGCTGCAGCAGGGTCAGATAGAGATCCGCGGTCTCAGCCCTGTCGGGCTCGGTGCGGGGGCCAGAGAGGAGAACGGCGAAGGCCTCCCCCTGGGTGGTGTGCAAGAGGACGGCAAAAGCATTGCGCATCGCATGGCCTGCAAACAGCGTACCGATGGTGTCGATGGCATTTTCGCCTTGAGCGTTCATGAGCACGGCCGTTTCGGCAAAGATCGGCAGCTTCGTCCGGCGCAGCCGCGCGATCAGCTGACTGGCGGGGAACACCGCGGCGGCGTCATATTCCCGCACAATGTCGGAGGACCAGCTGCTCAGGACAAGACGCTCGGCAAAGCGCTGCTGCTCGCCAGCGGGAAGACGCGCGATCATGAAGTGGCTGAAGCCGAACTGGGCCGTGCACTGGCGCATCAGATGCAGCACTTCATATTCCGTGTGGATTGCGGAACTATTCATGTCCGAAAGGAAATCAGCATAAGCCTCGCTTCGCAAGGCCAGCTCGTCACGGTCTCTCATAATTTCGGTCACCGACCTGCCGGCCTATTGCGCCGACGCCTCATGAAGGGGGTGCGACCGCCGGCCGGCTGTTCCCGCACGACCACGTTTTGGCTCGGTGCGAGCAACGCGCCGGAAGCCTCTAAAATTATTAGCAAATTGTTACCGTGCGCTTAGGCAAATGTTAAATGTGGCAAGCTAAGTTGGGCGCATATGGTCTTGAGTATGTGTAGAGAGTCCAATGACCGAAATGATACGACCCCGCGTGAAATATGTCATCGGCCCCGATGGCAGCCCTTTGACGATTGCAGACTTGCCCCCGGCCAATACGCGTCGCTGGGTGATCCGCCGCAAGGCTGAAGTCGTTGCCGCCGTTCGTGGCGGGCTCCTGAGCCTGGAAGAAGCCTGTGAACGTTACACCCTGACCGTTGAAGAATTCCTGTCCTGGCAGTCCTCCATCAACGACCACGGCCTTGCCGGCCTGCGCACGACGCGCATCCAGCAATATCGCCACTGATCGACGCGCGTTAAGCGAAACCTTTTTTCGGGCGGTTGCCTTGAACCCGGCAGCCGCCCGAAGCATTTTCAGGTGCCAACACCCTTTGCGTTCTGCTCGCGGCATGCAAAATATCCACAATCAGACAATCCGGATGGGTGGACCCATGGATATCAGACTTGAGGAAGCCGGCTCGCACGGCCGCTATAGCGTGGTGCTCGAAGGGCACACCAGTGAAATGACCTATTCCAGGTCGTCGCCACAGTTGATCATCATCGATCACACCGCCGTTCCCGACGCGCTGCGCGGCAAGGGCATCGGCCAGGCGCTCGCTGCCCATGCGATCGAGGAGGCCCGCAAGGGCGGCTGGAAGATCATTCCGCTTTGCCCGTTCATGCGCGCCCAGACGCAGCGCCATCCCGAATGGCAGGATGTCATCCAGGCATAGGATTGCGCATGCCCTCACGCGCACTGCACCAAAAACGCACAAGGCCCTTCTCACGAACTTGAGACAAGTCCGTCAGAAAGGCCCTGTGCCCTTGAATGCCGCAGAACGCCTTAGGCGCGCATGCGAATGCTGCTATCGCGCTCTTCAAGCGCGGCTGCCTTGGCGAATTCCGCCTGGACTTCCTCCAGCGCCAGTTGCGCCGCATCCTGCTGCACCTTCAACTCCCGCACCGAGACCTGCAGGTTGTCGGCCCGCTGCCGGGCAGCCTTGGCAAACGTCGGATAGGCGAAATGCAGGGGATCGGAAATCCCGGATTTCTTCTCTTCGAATGTGATCTGGTTTTCCAATTCCTTGGTCATCCGCTCAAATTCGGCCATCATCATTTGAAGCTGGTTCAACTGACGCTGTTTCTCCCTCACCTGAAATTCCTTCAGGCGAACAAGGCTCTCACGTGACTTCATACGCAATACTCCCGTGATGCGAGACCCCGGTTACTGGATTGTGGCCCGTCCAACCGACCTGCCGTGTCGGAAAATGAAAAAAATTCCAGCGATCTTAACAAAATCCTACCGCTGGTAACCTTTCGTTTACGGGCATCGTTAATCATAGGGACGATCATTTAAGGGTCAGTAAATGCCGAATATTAAATTTGAGGTTCGGCATAGATTGAGTCAGATGAGTCAGATAGCCGATTTTCTTAATGTGGCGCATTAAGGATGTCATTCTAGATTCACATGCAAAATCAGAGGACTGCAAAAAATATTTAACATTTCCGATACACCTTGCCAGAGTGAATCAGAATTTGTTAACCATTTGCTGGCAGCCTCCAAATCAGGCAACGACTGGATCCGTATCGCGTAAGGGGGCCATCAACGACCTTTCGGCGGCGGAAAAGGGGACAATTATGCGGGTTCTACTGATTGAAGACGACAGCGCGACAGCGCAGAGCATCGAACTGATGCTCAAGTCGGAAAGTTTTAACGTTTACACCACCGATCTCGGTGAAGAGGGCGTCGATCTCGGCAAGCTCTATGATTACGACATCATTCTGCTCGATCTCAACCTGCCGGACATGTCCGGATATGAGGTTTTGAGAACGCTGCGCCTGTCCAAGGTCAAGACACCGATTCTCATTCTGTCCGGCATGGCCGGTATTGAGGACAAGGTCCGCGGCCTCGGCTTCGGCGCCGACGACTACATGACCAAGCCTTTCCACAAGGACGAGCTCGTCGCCCGCATTCATGCGATCGTCCGCCGCTCCAAGGGTCATGCGCAGTCGGTAATCTCGACCGGCGAGCTCATCGTCAACCTGGATGCCAAGACCGTCGAAGTCGGCGGCCAGCGCGTCCACCTGACGGGCAAGGAATACCAGATGCTGGAGCTGCTTTCGCTTCGCAAGGGCACCACCCTCACCAAGGAAATGTTCCTCAACCACCTCTATGGCGGCATGGACGAGCCGGAACTCAAGATCATCGACGTGTTCATCTGCAAGCTGCGCAAGAAGCTGGCAAATGCAGCCGGCGGCGCCAACTACATCGAAACGGTCTGGGGTCGCGGTTATGTGCTGCGCGAGCCGGACGGCGATTTCGCAGAAAGCGCCTGATTTTCGCCTGCTCTTCCGCCGGCTGCGTCTCGCATCCCGCATATGTGGAGACGCCACGGCTGATCGTGCCGAAATGAGTGTCAAGACCCGCCGAGATGGCGGGTTTTTTCGCTTTTTGGGGGGGTGGATAGGGCAGCACCCAGGACGCCAAAAATGGATAACAAGAAGCTGCGGCCCAGGCAGCGGCGTCATCTGGCGGACATCGCAGTATGATTTTGATCAGGCGGCGACCGAAAGGCTGCCAAAGACGCTGGTCAGGATCTTGCGGTCGAACGGCTTCAGGAGGAAGTCGTCGGCGCCGGCCCGCTTGCCGGCCATCATCTTCTTCAGGTCGGCTTCGACAACGCAATAATAGATGCGCACGCCTTTGCCGCCGGGCAGGTTGCGGATGTTGGCAATGAGGTCCAGCGCGCCATCGAGGGCGGCATCGACGATAATGATATTCGGCAACTCCGCTTCGCAGCGCACGAGCGCCTCAAGGCCGTTGGCAGCCTCGGACACCAGGAAGTTCAAGCCGGAGAGGATGCGCTTTCCAACCTTGCGTACGACGTCAGAATCATCCGCAATCATTAACCGTTGCATCTCTAGCTCCTTCTTTATACCTGAGCGGGAGTCATTCCCTGGCAACAACCGTATTCCGGTTTGGCAAAGATTCAGTTACCGAGGGAACTAAAAAGAGATTTATCTCGAGACGCGCCTCAGGCCTCGGTCATCTTCGCCGAAAAGACGATCTCCTCCGGCGTCGACTCGACCGCAATCTCCATGCCGGCTTCTTCGGCAAGCAGGACCGTGTAATAGGGCTGGATCGTGTGGGCGTCGACCGCCTCTTCGAGCGTGCCGAACAGGAGCTCGATCAGCCTCGGCGGCACGCGCATCATCCGGCCCTTGGCGATCAGCTTGAAGACCGCGTCGTATTCAGGGTTTTCCAGCACGACCTCGATCGACCCGCCGCGCGGAATGGCGCCATAGGCGATCAGGAACAGGTTGAGCAGCAGCTTCACGCGGTTCTTGGCGATGATGACGCGCGGGCCGGTCCAGGTGACTTCCGTCTTCTTTTCGACGGAGGCGAAATCCTTCGCTGCCTTCTCGGCCTCGCCGGTATCGATCGAGGCACCAACCGAGCCGGAAGCGCCGAAAGCAAGCCGGGCGAACTTCAACCGGACAGAGGCATTGAGCGCACTGGTGCGGATCAGGTCCATGGCATCGGCATCCGCCCCGCCCTCGTCGAGAAGTTCGAGGCCGTTGTTGATGGCGCCGACAGGAGAGATGATGTCATGGCAGACGCGGCTGCACAGAAGCGCTGCGAGATCGGGACCGGTCAAGGTCAGGTTCGGGTTCTTTCCCATGTCGTTTCCTCAATAGCCGTCTTTCGGCTTCCGGCTCATAAGCGTGGTTAGGCGCCTTCCGCGATGCTTTTCCAGCATGGTCTAGCCTGCGAAGATTGCGCGGGCATAGCGTCAAGGGCGAAGATCATAAAGACACCACATTTGGTAAACCGATTGTTAAGATCATCGGTTCAAATTGCTGACAATCAGCCCGAGCCCGGGACAGACATGAACGGGGCGGGACAACGGCCTGCGAATGAACACGCGCAGGGGCTCCCGGATTTACGGAGAAAAATATGCAGCGGATCGTCAATGCCGTGAACCCCACCCTCCTTCGCGTATTCGCGACATTGATGGCTGTCTTCAGCCTCCTGTCCGTTGCCCACGCGCAGAGCGCCAACGGCTCCCAGTACACGATGCAGGAAATCGTCGATGCCGGCCACGGCTTCTTTGGATCGACATCCGGCGGCCTTGCCAAAGTGGTCGAGAACGCATTTTCCCAATACGGACTGCCGAACGGCTACATTCTTGGCCAGGAGGGCTCCGGTGCGTTCGTGGCTGGCCTGACCTACGGCGAAGGCAACCTCTACACAAAGAATGCAGGCCAGCACAACGTGTTCTGGCAGGGTCCGTCGCTCGGCATCGACTGGGGCGGTCAGGGCAGTCGCGCGATGATGCTCGTCTACAATCTCCCAGCCGTCCCCTCGCTCTACAAGCGCTTCGGCGGCGTCTCCGGCTCGGCCTATGTGGTGGCAGGCGTCGGCATGACCGTGCTGACCGATGACAACATCGTGCTGGTGCCGATCCGCACTGGCATCGGCGCACGGCTCGGCATCAATGTCGGTTATCTGAAGCTCACCGAGCAGCCGACCTGGAATCCCTTCTGAGGAGAAATCGCCGCACTATCCTTGTCCGTGATTTCTTCAGACGCGTCTTGCAAAAAAGGCGCGTCCGCGAATACCTGAAATGATATTGTCGTCATGCTTTCGAGCCCTGAAACGAGAACCCTTGCCGCGTGCTTCGAATTGAAATGGCCAGCCCTTGATTGAATTCGTACTCCTGTTTGCACTGGGTTTCCTGACGGCGGCTATTCTCGGCCTTCTGGCTGCTCCGCTCGTCTACAAGCGTATCGTACGTTTTGCCGAAGACCGGTTGAAGGCGACCATGCCGCTGTCCCCACAGGAAGTGCGGGCACAAAAGGATGCAGCGCGCGCCAGCTATGCCGCCGAAAACGCCCGCACCAGCCAGGTCCTGAAACGCGAGCGCGACAAGAACGTCACGCTAATGCTGCAGAATGATGCCGTCCTGAAAGAGGCACAGCGCCTCGCCGGCGAAAATGCCGATCTGCACACCCAGATCGCCGGCATGAATGTAGAGTCCGCCGACCTGCGTTCCACCACCCGCCAGCTGGAGCAGACGATAGAGCGACTGAAGGCCAGCTTGGCCGACGTCGAGCGCGACAACGTCAAGAAGAACATCGACATCAAGACGCTGGCACGTCAGGTGGACCACGTCGCTGCCGACCTGGACAGCCTGAAGATCGACGCCGCCTCCTACGATACCGAGGCGGAAAACCTGAAAAGCCGCATTGCCGGGTTGCGGGACGAGCGTGAAAACCTGCGCAACGAACTGAGAGCGGAAAGCGCCAGAGCGCGCGAGCTGGAAGCCCGGCTTGCCCGTGACGAAACTCGCATCCGCCAGTTCGAAGCCAAGCTTGCCAGGGAAATCGCCGCCAATGCGGACAAGGATAACTTCCTGGAGCGCCGTGCAGCGGAAATCGAGCGTTTGAAGGCAAAGGTCCGCGATGCCGGCACCGATCTGCGCGATGCATCAAAGGCCCTGCGGGCCGCTGGCCTGACAATGCCTGTACAAAAGGATAAAAAGCCTTTGCCGGAAATGCCCGCCGCAGACGGCCTGCCCGTCAATACGCCGGCTTCCATTGTGGATGCCCCCTCATCAAACACCGCGATAGACCTGACCTTGCCCGCCGACTACGCCCGCAACCGGGCGGCGGCGCTGTCGGAGCGGCTGATCAATTCGAAAACATCGTCTCACGACGACGCCCTGCGGGAAGAAATTGCCGATATCGCCGCAACCATGGTGGCCTTGACCGCGGCAAAGGAAGGCCCGGCCTCGCCGATACCGGCTCTTCTCAAACCAGCCGGCGCACCGACCGAAGGGAATGAAAAAAGCCTCGCCGGTCGCGTCCGGGACATGCTGCCGCCGGAGCAGCCATGAGCGTCGTCAAATAAACCCGTTGATCATCGCGACCTGATGCAGCGCAATGCCGGTCGCGGTCGCGACGTTGAGGCTGTCGAGACCGGGCCTCTGGCGGATACGCGCAGTGCTGATCGAGGACAGGATGTGCTGCGGCAATCCCTCGCCTTCCGTGCCCACCAGAAGCGCCATGCGCGGCGATGGCGCAATGTCGCACAGATCGGTTTTCCCGCGCGGTGACAGCCCCCAGATCGAAAACCCCTCCGCCTGCAATCTCGACACAAGCGCTGCGACCGAGCCTTCCCGGGCAAAGGGCACCGTCAAGACCGAACCGACGGACACGCGGATCGCCTTGCGGTACATGGGATCGCAGCTGGTGTCGTCCATCAGCACTGCATCCGCGCCGAACGCCGCGGCATTGCGGAACATGGACCCCATATTGTCATGGTTGGAGATGCCGCAGGCGGCCAGCACCAGGCTTTTGACAGGCAGCGCGCCAATGAGCGCATCCATTCCGAGCGCTTGATCACGCCTGCCAAGCGCCAGCACGCCGCGATGCATGTTGAACCCGGCAATGGCATCGAACACGGAGGCATTGGCGACGTAGACGGGAATGTCGGCCGGGAATTCAGTGAGGATGTCGCTGACGCCGCTGACCCGGTTTTCGAGCAGCAGGATCGCCTCGGCCTCCATACCCCGGCCTGCGCGATGCGCGGCGGCAAGCATGCGCAACACGACGGTTCCCTCGGCGATAAAGCGACCGTGCCGCCCCGTGAGGTCCCGCTCCTTGATCGACACCAAGCCGGCGATGCGCGGATCAGCCGGATCGTCGATGCGCACGGGAGCGTTCGCCACGAGACTGTCCCGCTCAGTTCGGCTTGACGGTGATATCCGCAGTGATGCGGCCGGCTGCGATATCGAAGACGATCGCCTTGCGGTCTCCGCCGCCGACGGCTCCGTAGAACAGGATCTGGCCGCCCGACAAAGCCACGTCCGAAACCTCGAACCCAGCCGGCATGGCTGCAATCGCCGTCCGCGGCGCATCGCTCGGAACTGAAACGGCGGCCGTTTGCGACGCATCCTGATCGCTCAACCGCGTTACCTTGTAGACAATCGCCCCAAGCACGACCATAAGCATCACCAACATGACACCGGCCGAGACAAGCTGCAGACGGATCATCTTGCGGCGCACGTTCTCCATCACCGGATCGAGCGGCTTTTCTTCCTGTTCGTCTGGTTTCTGAGTAGACATGGCTGGCCTTACCTGCGGAATGGAACGAAGAATGAGCGATCCCTTTAAACAAGCCCCAGCCATTAGGAAAGTCCTCACGGCAAATGAGGAAGCCAGCGGCCGCATGGACGCCTTCCTGACCGAGGCACTGGCGGGCGAGTTTTCCCGCAACCGCATCAAGAGTCTGATCGAACAGGGCGAGGTCACCCTCAACGGCAAGACCGTCAAGGAAGCGAAGAAGAAGGTGCAGCCCGGCGATGTGTTCGAGATCGGCCTGCCTGAGCCGGAAGACCCGGAACCCAAGGGCGAGGATATTCCTCTTGACGTGCTCTACGAGGATGACGAACTGATCGTGCTCGTCAAACCGCCGGGGCTTGTTGTTCATCCCGGCGCCGGCAACTGGACGGGTACGCTGGTCAATGCGTTGATCCATCATTGCGGCAACAGCCTGTCGGGCATCGGCGGCGTCAAGCGACCGGGTATCGTCCATCGCCTCGACAAGGATACGAGTGGCGTCATGGTCGTCGCCAAGAACGACGCGGCGCACCGCCACCTCTCCGACCAGTTCGCCGACCATGGACGCACCGGCCCGCTGGAGCGCGCCTATATGGCCGTCGTCTGGGGGCGCCCGCGCGGCCTCAAGGGAACGATCGACGCGCCGCTTGGCCGCGCCGGCGACCGCGTCAAGCGCGCCGTCAAGCAGGAAGGAACGGATGATGCGCGCGAAGCCATCACCCATTACGAAGTCATCGAGCGCTATCACGAAAAGCCGGATGCGACAGCGCTCGCTTCGATGGTCGAGTGCCATCTCGAAACCGGCCGCACCCATCAGATCCGCGTGCACATGGCCCATATCGGCCATCCGCTGATCGGCGATCAGGACTATGGCGCAGCGTTCAAGACCAAGGCCAACCTGCTGCCGGATGCCGCAAAAGCGGTCGTCAACCGCTTTCCCCGCCAGGCGCTGCACGCCTTCATGCTAGCCTTCCAGCACCCTTCGACTGGTGAAACCATGCATTTCGAATCGCCTGTTCCCGACGATATGCGTGAACTGGTCGAGGCACTGAAGGCGAAGACTTAAGTTCGACTTTGCCGGAGCGGGAAAAGATCGGATTCGTTGTATTCTGCCCTTGATATTTCACCGGAGAACACGATTTACATGTGGCAACCCGCAGGGAGCCTTCGCTTCTCCGGCGTCACGCCTGCGTGAAACCGGAGTCCTTGAATCATGCTTTCGCCGCACTTATCTATGAGCATGTGGGGTCGGACAGACCCACAGGCCCGGCTTGCCAGAAGGAGGCCGGAACGCGAAAGGGGGGTGCATCATGGCCCGCAGTACGTTACCGTCCATTACCGCCGGAGAAGGCGGTCTCAATCGTTACCTTGACGAAATCCGCAAATTTCCCATGCTCGAGCCGCAGGAAGAGTACATGCTCGCCAAGCGGTACCAGGAGCATGACGACCGCAAGGCGGCTCATCAGCTCGTGACCAGCCATCTGCGCCTCGTGGCGAAGATCGCCATGGGTTATCGCGGTTATGGCCTGCCGATCGGCGAAGTCGTGTCCGAAGGCAATGTCGGCCTCATGCAGGCCGTCAAGAAGTTCGACCCGGAGCGCGGTTTCCGCCTGGCAACCTATGCCATGTGGTGGATCAAGGCCTCGATCCAGGAATATATCCTGCGATCGTGGTCGCTCGTCAAAATGGGCACGACCGCCAATCAGAAGCGGCTGTTCTTCAACCTGCGCCGCCTCAAGGGCAAGATCCAGGCCCTCGACGAGGGTGATCTGAAGCCCGAGCAGGTCAAGCATATCGCAACGACGCTGAACGTATCGGAAGCCGAAGTGGTCTCGATGAACCAGCGCCTCTCCGGCGACGCATCGCTCAACGCGCCGATCAAGGCAGGGGAAGGCGAGTCTGGCCAATGGCAGGACTGGCTTGTCGATGAACACGACACCCAGGAAGAAATGCTCATCGAGCAGGACGAGCTGGAAAATCGCCGTGGCCTTCTGTCGAGCGCCATGAAAGTGCTGAACGATCGTGAACGCCGCATCTTCGAGGCGCGCCGCCTGACCGAAGAGCCGGTGACGCTCGAAGATCTTTCGACGGAATTCGACATTAGCCGCGAGCGCGTTCGCCAGATTGAGGTCCGCGCCTTCGAAAAGGTTCAGGACGCCGTCCGCAAGGCAGCGCTCGAGCGGCAGAATTCGCTTCGCGTCGTCGAAGGCGCCTGAGAGAAAGGCAGTAGATAAGAAAGCCGGCTGGGGATCGCTCCAGCCGGCTTTTCCATGCGGAAATTTCACACCTATTGGCCGGCGGAATTTGGTTTGGCGACGAGGCTCCAGGCCTGCATGGCCTTGGTGAAGGCGTCGGTGCCCGCCGGGCCCTTTTCCAGCGTCAGCAGAGCGCGGCGCCCATTGCGATAGGTCAGCGGAATGTCGATCCAGCTGCGGCTGCGCAGAAGCTCGGTATTCGTCGCGACGGCTTCGGGGAAGTCGTTGAGCGCGATCATGTGGAAATCTTCGGTGATCTTCGCCGGCACAGCGATCAGCGGATCGCCACGATCCTGCTCGTTGCGCTTCATCGCAACGCGCTGGACGTTTTCGATGCTGCCGCCTTCGAAGTTCTCCGGCAATGAGAAAACGAACTCGATGACGTGGCTTGCAGGCAACGACGAGTCGGCATTGCGCTTGATGGTCATCAGCGCCGTCAGACCGCGTTCCGGAACATTGATCTGCGCCTGGACGACCGGCTCCGGCTTGGCGTCGCCGCCTGGCGATTCTTCCTTCACCGACCAGGCGACATTGCCCTCGATCGCTGTCGGCGCGGATTGTCCGAGGCGCTCCTCATAGAGGAACATCTTCTGGGCGCCGGCAGGAATCTGCTGTGTCGTCGGATTGGCGGCGGTCTGCTGCCCGGGCACCGGCTGGGCGGGCTGGGCGTCGGCGGTCTGGCCAGCGGGCACTGCTTGCGCCACGTTCTGCGGCGTGCCTGCCTCGGTCTGGGCGGCAACCGATTTGCCTTCCTCGGTGGCAGCCTCCCCTCCTGGAACGGGCGCTGGCCCCTGATCGACTTCGCTGCCATCCGCCTGCAGGCGCTGCGTGAATTTGGGGTTGTTGCTGTCGAGCGACGCAACGTCGGTGCCGGGAGGCGTCTCGGCCTGCGTGCTCGTCTGCGGCGTTGCGGCGTCCTTGGCCCCCTCTTCCGGGCTCGCCTCCGGCGTTTTCTGCCCCGGCACCTGCGCAGTCAGGGACTCAATCGCGGCCGCAACCCAAGAATTGACTACATCCTGGTTTCGCCAATAGGCATACACCCCACCGCCGACGACGATGAGGAGAGCCGCGATAATTGCGATGACCTTGAGATTGACGGACGAGCGCTTCGGCTCAGCGCGATAGGAAACCGGCCTGGAAGTAGCCGTCATATCCTCCGTGCTCGCTCCTGCGGCTTCCCTGCTCTGCTGAAAGGCCGCAGCCGCACCGGTGGTCGTTGCAACGCTGCCGTGTTCGAGGAGTTCGTCAACGTCGCTACCGCCGGCAGAAGGCTGTCCCTGTTGGTCGACGGCCGGCTTCTCGACAGGCCAGGACCAGTCGGAAATGGCAGGCTCCGTGCTATCTGCGGCAACCGGCGCCGGGCTCTGGGTGAAGGGGTCATTGTCGTCCCATGCCCAGGAATGCGACGGTTCGGCGGCCTCCTGGCCCTTGCCGCCGGATTCGGCGCGCACGACCGTTTGGGCCGGCTCGTAGTCTGAAAGGTCGGGAATTTCCTCGGTGATCGCAACTTCGCCCGCAGCCTCCGTCCAGACGGTCTCGCTGTGAGCCACGGCGGGAACCGGATCGTTCCATTCCGGCAGTTCCCACTCGGACGCCGCGGGCATCGGCTTGTCTTCGGGTCTCGACGACTGCGCGACGAGCTCCTCTTCCAAATCATCTGCCGCATGACCATCGCCCGGGGAAGACGTGACGACCGGCACGGTGTCCGGCAGCTCTGAAGCAACGCTGTGGCCGGGCTCATCCTGCGCTTCCGCAGTTTCCTGCGTCTCGACAAATTCCGGCTGTTGCGGCGCGGATTCCGCCGCGGGCGCGGCTTCGGTCTGCTCGGAGACGAGTTCCTCGTATTCGGCAACCGTCTCGGAGACAGTCTCGTGGGCGACCGCTTCCTCATATGCCGGGGGCTCGGCCGTTTCCTCTACCGCGGGAACCGCTTCCTCATATGCCGGGGGTTCGGCGGTTTCCTCCGCCGCGGGAACCGCTTCCGTATCATAGGTCTCCACCGGCTCAACCGGCTCATAATACCGCTCTTCGGCGGCATCCACGCGGTGTTCCTCGGGCACGGGCTCTGCGACCGGTTCTGCCTCGTCTGGTTCTGCCTCGTCGACGGTTGCCGTTTCCACCGCGGCATCCGCCGGCTCGACGGCAACACCTTCAGCCACTGCATCGACCGGCTGATCTTCAAGCGCAGGAAGTGCTTCGGCGTGGTCGCTCTCGACCTCGTTGATCGCCGCCTCCAGCTTGACCATCTGGCGTTCGATCATCTCGTCCGAGGGACGAGGTTTCATGCTTTCGAGCTGACGGCGGACGGCGCCCCGGGCCTTTTCGTAGACCTTGGCCCGCATCTCGGGAACATTGTCCGACAGACCATCGACGGTCCTTCGAATAACTGCAACAAAATCCGCCATCAGAACTTTCTCATACAATCGGCGTATTTACGCCAGACCCTTCCCCAGTCGTAAGCGCGAAGACTAGTCCTCAAACGGGTCCGTCACAAGTATCGTGTCATCGCGCTCGGGGCTGGTCGAAAGCAGTGCGACCGGTGCCCCGATCAGCTCTTCCACCTGCCGGACATATTTGATCGCCTGGGCGGGAAGATCTGCCCATTTGCGGGCGCCCACGGTCGATTCCTTCCAGCCTTCCAGCGTGATGTAGACGGGCTTTGCCTGGGCCTGCTGCGCCTGACTTGCCGGCAGATGATCGATCTCGACACCGTCCAGAGTATAACCGACACAAATCTTCAGTTCATCGAGACCATCGAGGACATCGAGCTTGGTCAGAGCGATGCCGGTGATGCCGTTGGTTGCCACCGACTGGCGGACAAGGGCAGCGTCGAACCAGCCGCAGCGGCGCTTGCGGCCCGTCACCGTGCCGAACTCATGGCCCTTTTCGCCGAGGAACTGGCCGATTTCGTCGTGCAGTTCGGTCGGGAAGGGTCCCTCGCCGACGCGCGTCGTGTAGGCCTTGGTAATCCCGAGGATATAGCCGAGCGCACCTGGACCCATGCCCGAACCTGCCGCCGCCTGTCCTGCGACAGTGTTCGACGAGGTGACGAAGGGATAGGTGCCGTGATCGATGTCGAGCAACGTGCCCTGCGCACCCTCGAACAGGATGCGCGCGCCCTTGCGGCGATGACGGTCAAGCAGCAGCCAGACCGTATCCATGAACGGCAGCACGCGGGCGGCGATGGAGGACAGTTCCGCCATGATCGCCTCATGACTCACCTCCGGCTCGCCAAGACCGCGGCGCAGCGCATTATGGTGGGTCAGAAGGCGGTCGACCTTGGCCGGCAGCGTGTCGAGATCGGCGAGATCCATGACACGGATGGCGCGGCGGCCGACCTTGTCCTCGTAAGCCGGGCCGATGCCACGGCGGGTGGTGCCGATCTTGGTGCCGCTGTTGGAAGCTGCATCTTCGCGGATACCGTCGAGTTCGCGGTGCAGCGAGAGGATAAGCGTCGCATTGTCGGCGATGCGCAGGTTTTCCGGCGTAATCGTCACGCCCTGCTTGTCGAGCTTCTCGATTTCGGCGATCAGCGCATGCGGATCGATGACGACGCCATTGCCGATGACGGCGAGCTTGCCGGGACGCACAACGCCCGAAGGCAGGAGGGAAAGCTTGTAGCTGGTGCCGTCGATCACCAGGGTATGGCCGGCATTGTGACCGCCCTGAAAGCGCACGACGACATCGGCGCGCTCCGAGAGCCAGTCGACAATCTTGCCCTTGCCTTCGTCACCCCATTGCGATCCGACCACCACGACATTCGTCATTTCAGTTTTCCTGTTTCCACGCGCCAGTCATTGCGCTGTCTTCAAACCCGCGCATCTATACTGTTTTGTTTTTTGGAAAGCGACCCTGTTTAGGCGCGGATCGGGGCTTTTTGCATGACAAAGAGGGCATTTAGGCCCCGGAGGCAGCGGCGGGACGGGCTTCGGCAGGACGGGATCGACGGCAGATACCCGCTAAACGGACGAGATCGCCGTATATTCGCCCGTTTCTGCACTGGTCGGCGGGCGCGTCAGCGATTTACAGCCGCATCGTCTCTCCACGTCCGAGGCCGGTGCTAGGCTCCGCCGCACATATGCTGTGAGTCCGCCAGAATCCATGTGCCGCCGGTTCGTTTGTTGGTCGTCATATAGACCCGCCCCCTGTCGTCGCCATCGGACAATGATGGGGAATGGAGATGAGGCACATGACAACCTCGTCCCTTGGCTTTGACGCGATCAGCTCTTCTTCACGGTTGTAGGAGACCTGATAGCCTTCATTGGTGAAGTCGATGCCGGTTCCGCCGTCAAAATCGTCGCCGATGCGCGGATGCACCTCGTCCACCTGCGTAAGAACACATTGACCGACTTTTTCCGGCACTGCTGCTGACGCCTTGGCACGACCCAATGCAATGGTTTCCGCGGTAATGTCCTTTCGGATGTCAACGGTGGCGCCGAGATCGTTGTATGCATCGAGCACGCCGAGATAAGTACTGAGAACGCAGGCGCGATCGGCGCCGCAGGCATGCCGATCCGCCAGAAAATCCCGCGCGATACGCGGTACGTTTTCATCCGGCGATGCCGCCTTCGCTTCGGCATAGGCCGATTTCAGCAAGCTGTCCAAAAGCGAGATTTGCGGAACATCGCAAACCAGATGCTCATCGGTCGTGGCGGCCTTGGCGCAATCGAATCCGGCCGCAGCGGCAGGCACACATGAGATCGCCGTCAAAATTGTTATCGTCAGAATCCGCTTCATTTTTACGCTCCGCCTGGCGCCGAACCTCTCACGGCGTCAACACGGGAACAAGCCGGGCGAAGGCTAATAATGCGGGGTTGCCTTATGTCCGCCGGATTGATTCAATGCGAACGCGGTGTCATGACGGCTCGACGTGACCGCGCCATTCTTGCAATCCTTCAATCCACATGCCGCCCCAGGAACACCGTGCCCGTAAATCTTCAAGCCTATGTCATTCTCTGCATCACCACATTGATCTGGGGTGGCAATTCGGTGGCCGGCAAGATGGCGGTCGGCCATGTCAGCCCGATGATGCTGACCAGCCTGCGCTGGGTGGTCGCCTGTATTGTCCTTCTGATTTTCGCGGCTCCGCAGGTGCGCCGCGACTTGCCGGTGATCCGCAAGAACTGGCTGCTTTTGCTCGGCTACGGCACCGTCGGCTTCACCGCCTTCAACGCGTTTCTCTATTCAGCGCTGCAATATACCAGCGCCATCAACGCCGTCATCGAACAGGCCGGCATCCCGATGGTGATCTTCGTGTTGAACTACCTGCTCTTCCGCACGGCCTTCTCGATGGCGCAGATCGCAGGCTTCACGCTGACGCTGTTCGGTGTGGCACTGACCGCGTCGCATGGCGATCTCTCAGCGCTCCTGTCGCTCCAGCTCAACCAGGGTGATGCTCTGATGATGGCCGCCGTGCTCGTCTATGCCGGCTATACCGTGGCGCTGCGCTGGAAGCCGAACATTCACTGGAAGAGCCTGATCGCAATTTCGGCCCTGGGTGCCCTGCTGAGCAGCATACCGCTCGTCGCCTGGGAATTTTCCACTGGCAGCATCATCTTGCCTGACGCTCAAAGCTGGGCCATCGTTGCCTATGCCGGCCTCCTGCCTTCATTGGTGTCGCAAATCCTCTATGTGCGGGGCGTCGAACTGATTGGCCCCAATCGCGCCGGCCTGTTCATCAACACCATCCCGATGTTCGGCACGCTTCTGTCCATCGCGCTCATCGGCGAGGCCCTGCAGACATTCCATGTCGTCGCCATGGTGCTGGTGCTTGGCGGCATCGCGGTTGCGGAACGCGGCCGCCCACGCCCGCCGCAAGAGGCCGAAGCGAGATAGGATACACCGCAACTGGGCAGATCGCGGAGCGCCAACGATAGGCCGTATTTTCTCGGCCCTGCGGCTCGCTTTTCATTAACGAAAGACGCGCCGGAGGTAAATCCGGCGCGCCCCTGTATCAGGCTGGGAGGTAATACGCACCCAGCGGAGCGCGCATCGAGGATCAATCGACGTTGAACACCAGCTGCTTTGCCTGGCGGATTGCCGGGTTGGCGCGCAGCTTGTCGAGAACGTTTTCCGACACCGCGGCGTCGACATAGAGGAGCGCGATGGCATCCGAGCCGGCATGGTGGCGACCAAGCTGGAAGTTGGCGATGTTGACGCCGGCATCACCCAAAGTCATGCCGATGAAGCCGATCATGCCGGGAACGTCGGTGTTGGTGATGTAGACCATGTGGTTGCCGACGTCGGCATCCAGATTGATGTCCTTGATCTGGATGAAACGCGGCTTGCCGTCGGAGAAGACGGTGCCCGCAACCGAGCGCGTCTGGTTCGCTGTCGTCACGGTCAGCTTGATGTAACCGTCGAAGACGCCCGACTTGTCGCGCTTGACTTCGGAAAGGATGATGCCCTTTTCCTTGATCATCACCGGTGCCGAAACCATGTTGACGTCGGCCACCTGCGCCCGGATCAGGCCGGCAAGTGCAGCACTCGTCAAAGCCTTGGTGTTCATGCCGGCCGTCGCGCCGTCGTAAAGGATCTCGATTTCCTTGATGGCGCTTTCCGTCACCTGGCCGACAAAGGCGCCGAGGACATC
This sequence comes from Hyphomicrobiales bacterium, assembly GCA_900474095.1. GTDB lineage: Bacteria > Pseudomonadota > Alphaproteobacteria > Rhizobiales > Rhizobiaceae > Pararhizobium. Next base: position 22,377 of record UCOA01000058.1, read on the forward strand.
GGCAAGCCGGATGAAAGGCTTCAGGATCGGTGCTTCTTCAGCCGTGATCGACGGCATGTTGATAGCGTTGGAGACAGCACCTTTGACCAGATAGTCCGACATCTGCTCGGCGACTTGCAGGGCGACATTCTCCTGCGCTTCCGTGGTGGAAGCGCCGAGATGCGGCGTGCAGACGACATTCGGCAGGCCGAACAGCGGGCTTTCCGTCGCGGGCTCGACTTCGAAAACGTCGAAGCCGGCCCCGGCGACATGACCCGCCTTGATGGCGTCGGCAAGGGCATGCTCGTCGACCAGGCCGCCGCGGGCGCAGTTGATGATGCGCACGCCGGGCTTGGTCTTCGCCAGCGCCTCACGGCCGAGGATGCCGCGCGTCTTGTCGGTCATCGGCACATGCAGGGTGATGAAATCAGCCTGAGCGAGAAGTTCATCCAGCTCGACCTTGGTCACGCCCATTTCCTCGGCCCGTTCCTTCGACAGGAAGGGATCATAGGCAAGCACGTGCATCTTCAAGCCGATGGCGCGGGCGCAGACGATGCCGCCGATATTGCCGGCGCCGATGACGCCAAGCGTCTTGCCGGTGATCTCGACACCCATGAACTTCGATTTTTCCCACTTGCCGGCCTGGGTCGAGTTATCGGCCTGCGGCAGTTGGCGGGCGACGGCGAACATCAGCGCGATGGCGTGCTCGGCCGTCGTGATCGAGTTCCCGAACGGCGTGTTCATGACGATGATGCCACGGCGCGAGGCGGCCGGGATATCGACATTGTCGACACCGATGCCGGCGCGGCCGATGACCTTGAGGTTGGTCGCAGCCGCAATCAGCTTTTCCGTGGCCTTGGTGGCTGAGCGGATGGCGAGACCGTCATAGTTGCCGATGACTGCGGCCAGCTTTTCCTTGTCCTTGCCGAGTTGCGGCTGGAAATCGACTTCGACGCCGCGATCGCGGAAGATCTGGACGGCGGTTTCCGACAGTTCATCGGATACGAGTACGCGAGGTGCCATGATTGGCCTCCATTGGTTTCGTCAAAAATTGAAAGGGGTATAGAACCGCGCCCTGTGGCGCGGTCATGAACCGTCAGGCCGCAGCCTGGGAAAGCATCGCCTTCTGGGTCGCAAAAGCCCAGTCGAACCAAGGCATCAGCGCCTCGAGGTCCGCGGTCTCGATCGTCGCACCGGCCCAGATACGGAAACCGGACGGGGCATCGCGATAGGCGCCGATGTCGTGGGCAACACCCTGCTTTTCAAGCAGCGCCACCAACCCCTTGGCAAAGGCGTCCTGCCCCGCAGCATCGAGGGCTGCGACATCTTTGTCGACGATCTTCAGGCAGACCGACGTATTGGACTGGGTTGCCTCCACAGCGGCCAGATTGGCGATCCAGTCCGTCTTGGCGACGAAATCGTGGATCACTTGCGCATTGGCATCGGCCCGCGCCATCAATGCCTTGAGACCACCCAGCTTCTTTGCCCAGTTAAGCGCATCGATATAGTCCTCGACGCAGAGCATCGACGGCGTGTTGATCGTCTCGCCCTGGAAGATACCTTCGATGATCTTGCCGCCCTTCGTCATGCGGAAGATCTTCGGCAGCGGCCAGGAAGGTTCATAGCTTTCCAGCCGCTCGACGGCGCGCGGCGACAGGATGAGGATGCCGTGCGCACCCTCGCCGCCCAAAACCTTCTGCCAGGAGAAGGTGACGACATCGAGCTTGGCGAAATCGAGGTCCTGCGCAAACGCGGCAGAGGTCGCGTCGCAGATCGTCAGGCCCTTGCGGTCGGCCGGAATGAAATCGGCATTGGGAACACGGACTCCCGAGGTCGTGCCGTTCCAGGTGAAAACCACGTCGCGGTCGAAATCGAGCTTGGAGAGGTCCGGAAGCAGGCCATAGTCGGCCACGATCTTGCGGGTGTCGGGGAGCTTCAGCTCCTTGACGACATCGGAAACCCAGCCGGAACCGAAGCTTTCCCAGGCGACCATATCAACGCCGCGGGGGCCGAGTAGCGACCAGAGCGCCATCTCGACAGCGCCGGTGTCGGACGCAGGCACGATGCCGATGCGGTAATCCGCCGGTACTTCCAGAACTTCGCGGGTGAGGTCGATGGCTTGCTTCAGCTTGCTCTTGCCAACCTTGGCACGATGCGAGCGACCGAGGGCCGCATCAGAGAGCGCTTCGAGCGACCAACCGGGGCGCTTCGAGCAGGGGCCAGAAGAAAAATGGGTATTTGCCGGACGCAATTCCGGCGTAGCAGGGGTCGTCATCTGAGCTATCCTTCCAGATAGAAAGCCTCTCGTTAGGGAGAGGTGGCCTGCCGCCGTGAATATTGCGGACCGGGAAGGAAGTCAACACACTTATGTCGCTGCTGAAAAGATTTTTGGCGCTGATGAGCGACTTCGGGGGACGCCCGTTCTGTCTACCAAAGCGCAAGGCGCAGGCCGACGCGAACCTCGTGGCGGCCGAGGCCGTCGTCGAAACCGTCGATATCGCTGCTGCCGAAGATCTCGCCGTCAGCAATCTGCGCGTAGCGATAGCCGAAATCGAGCTTCAGCCGTTCCGTCATGTCGTAGGAAACCCCGGCCATCAGGGCATAGGTGAGGCGCCAGCTGCTGTCGCCGTCAAAGGACTGCGTGGCGGCGGCGGCGCCCGAGCAGGCGGCGGCGCCTGCGACGCAGGTGGTTGTCAGCGAGACATCGCTCCAACGCAACCGGGTCACGCCGAGACCGGCACCAAGATAGGGTGTGAAGCCGGCCAGCGTCGCGAGATCGACATAGCCATTCGCCATGATGCCGATCGCACTGTAGTCGGCGCGCATGCCTCCCGCGCAGGACGTGCCTGCCGCTTCGCCGCCGCAAGGAACGTCCGCTTCACCCGAACCGTCGAATTGTCCATCGAAATAGTCGCCGGTCAGATCAGCGCGGAACATGTCGTTGAACTGATAGCCGACACCCAGCGCGCCCGAGAACGGTTTGCCGAAGCGGGCGTCGTCGAAAGAGGCCGTGTCCGTCGTGCCGGTACCGGCGTCAAACAGACGAAGCGAGGGATCCCCCTCCTCCGCCCAGCCGGCATAACCGAGATCGCCGCGCAGATAAAAGCCCCCTGTTCCGGTTTCCGCCGCCGAGATGGTGACTTCCGGCACATCGAGCAGCTCGTCCGCCGCCATCGCCTGGTTGCTGGCAGCCAGCAGCGCCAGCGCGGATGCATTGAGGAGAATATGTCGCCAGTTCATCGTCGTGTCCTTGGAACAGCTATCCGTCACGGCTGCAAGCACGCCTTACAGCGCCGCGCAAAGGTCGCTGTAACGCTTTCAATCTGCTGCAGAATTTTAATCCTTAAATCGCTTCTGATTTAAGGGAATCATGCAGTAGCCGGCCGCCTTTAACCATCGCAGCCGCAGGTTAACCATCGGTTAACCATGCTTCTTAACCGGATGGCGGGTGACACGATAAAGGCCGCCCGGAAACCGGACGGCCTTTGAACGCGCGATCTTTGAGTGCGGATTATTTGTAGACGACAGGCTCGACCGGCGGCACATAGGCCTCCTGGCAACCGCCGAAGGAATAGCGCAGACCAGCGCGGGCTTCATGCAGGTAGAGGCCCTCGTCCGAACCAGGACCGCCATTGGAGGCATGGCCGAACATGTCGCCCCCGAGCACGTGACGGAATCGGTAGCCGACGTCAGCCTTCAGGTTGCAGGTCAGGTCGATCGCCGTACCGGCCATCAGGGCGTAGGTGAAACGCCACTTGTCGCGGCCGTCGTGCTCGATCGTCGGATCGCAATTGCTCGGATCGGCCGTCTCGCAGCTCGTATTGCGCAGGTTGTCCCAGCGGACCTGGGTGCCACCGATACCGCCACCGACATACGGAGTGAAAGAACCGTAGGTGCCGATATCGACATAGGCATTGGCCATCAGGCTCCAGGCCGTCAGAGCCGCCACGTCACGCGACGTACAAGCAGCTGCGACACCGCAGGAGCCGGTGGTCGAGCCTTCAAAGTCGGCGTTTCCAATGTAGTCGAGCGTTACGTCGGTGCGCAGATAGTCGTTGATCTGGTAGCCGACACCGACACCGGCCGTCCAGGTATCATCGACATCGGCGTCGTCGAAATCTTGAACGAAGCGGCCGGGGCCTTGATAGTAGTGCGCCCCGCGAAGGTTGGTGAAGGCATATCCGACGTCGCCGCGCAGATACCAGCCACTGGCCGCAGCGACCTGAACCGGCTCGGCAATCGGCTGTTCGACGGGCGGCTCATAGAAATCCGCAGCGAAGGCTGCGGTGCCTCCGAGCATAGCCGCAACAACGCCAATCAAAATAGACTTCATTGCCCCACTCCAATATTTTTGCTTGGTCAGCCGAGAGAGCGGCCTCCAATATATGATGTCGAAATGGATCATGAATAGGAAAGGTTAAGGGCCGATTAACTACAAAAATTTACCGTAACTTTTAATAACTTCGCCCTAACGCAAAGCAACGCCGCTCCGGAATTACCTTAACAACACGTAAAAAGACCGGGCATCGCCCGGTCTTTTTTTCTAGCATGAATCGACAGGTGTCAGGCGACGTTGCGAACGGCGCTGATGACACTGATCAGCTCGTCGACGATGCGTTCGACCTGCGCGCGGTCGTCGCCCTCCGCCATGACCCGGATCAGCGGTTCGGTGCCGGACGGGCGGATCAGCAACCGGCCGTTCTTCGCAAGCTCCGCCTCCGCGTCGGCGATTGCCTGACGAACGGTGACGTTTTCGAGCGACATGCCGGACGAAACCCGGACGTTCTTCAGAACCTGCGGTACCGGGTCGAAACGGTGGCAAACTTCACTGACCGATTTTCCCTGACGCTTGACGCATGCGAGAATCTGCAGCGCCGCGACAAGACCATCGCCGGTAGTGCCGAAATCCGAGAGGACGATGTGGCCCGATTGCTCGCCGCCGACATTGAAGCCGTTCTGGCGCATGTGTTCGACGACGTACCGGTCCCCGACCTTGGTCCGATGCAGGTTGAGACTGCGTCCCTTGAGATAGCGCTCAAGGCCAAGGTTGGACATGACGGTCGCGACGATGCCATCGCCGCTGAGCATGCCTTCGGCTGCCCAGCTGTCGGCGATGACCGCCATCAACTGGTCGCCGTCGACAATCTTGCCGTGCTCGTCAACGATCAGCACGCGGTCGGCATCGCCATCGAGCGCGATCCCGATATCGGCGCGTACCTCATGCACCTTTTTCTGCAACGCTTCCGGATGGGTCGATCCGCAGTCGAGGTTGATATTGATGCCGTTCGGCTCGTTTCCGATCGTCACGACATCCGCACCAAGCTCCCACAGTGCAAGCGGCGCAACCTTGTAGGCGGCGCCATTGGCGCAGTCGATGGCGACCCTCAAGCCCTGAAGCGTCACGTCGCGCGGCAGCGTGCGCTTGGCATGTTCGATATATCGATAGATGTCGCCTTCGACGCGCTTGGCCCTGCCGATCTCCTGCGACTTGGCGAGCTGCGCCGTCATGTCCTTTTCGAGCAGTTCCTCGATCTGGCCTTCCATCGCGTCGGACAGCTTGTAGCCATCCGGGCCGAACAGCTTGATGCCATTGTCCTCGAAGGGATTATGCGAGGCGGAGATCATCACGCCGATATCGGCGCGCAGCGAGCGCGTCAGCATGGCGACGCCGGGGGTGGGGATCGGCCCCAGAAGGAAGACATCGAGACCTGCGGCAGTGAAACCGGCCACCAGAGCATTTTCCAGCATATAGCCAGACAGGCGCGTATCCTTGCCGATCACCACCCGGTGCCGGTGTGCGCCGTTCCGAAAGATCGTACCGACGGCAACGCCGACGCGCATGGCGAGATCCGGCGTCATCGGAAACAGGTTCGACTGTCCGCGGATACCATCCGTCCCAAAATATTTGCGCTTCATAAAAACTCCAATTCTGATCAAAGGCGCCGGCGCAGCGTCAAATCACAGGCCCGCCAGGGGCCGCTTTCCGCAGCACCGGCCTTCCGGATCACATTTGCAGGCGCCAACGGCCTCACGTTGCGATCACGCGGAAAACTGCGCATGGGTATTTTATTGCCATAAAACCTTCGCAACAACAGCCCGTTGTATCATCAGAATTCATTACAGCGCGTTACCAAGCGGGGAAGCGGTTACGCTGAATTGTTCAGGACAAAGAAAAACCGCCGCGTCTTTCGGCGCGGCGGTCTTATTTCGCATCTGCAATCGGGGTAAGCCTATTGCGGCTGCGGCTCGAACCCGCCTTCGGCCTCGTCGCCCTTATGGCCGACGGAACCATCCTTCTTCACGCCCGCGGACGGAACGGCCGAACCACGATGCGGAGGGGAGTCGTCGCCGAGATCACGAGCCGGCTTTTCGCCACGGATCAGCGCCTTGATCTCGTCGCCCGTCAGCGTCTCGTATTCGAGCAAGCCCTCGGCGATCGCAACGAATTCGGAGTGCATGTCGGTGATGATCCGCTTGGCTTCGAGATAGGCCTCGTCAATCAGGCGGCGGATTTCGATGTCGATCTTCTGCGATGTCGCCTCAGAGACGTTCTTGGTCTGAGAAACCGAGTGACCGAGGAAGACCTCCTGCTGATTCTCGCCGTAGGCGACCTGACCGAGCTCATCGGAGAAGCCCCACTGCGTCACCATGGCGCGGGCAAGCTTGGTTGCCTGTTCGATATCGGACGATGCGCCGGAGGTGATGTTTTCCTTGCCGAAGGTGATTTCCTCGGCAACGCGTCCGCCCATCATGATCGCCAGGCGCGACACCATCCACTTGTAGCTCATCGAATAGCGGTCGCCTTCGGGAAGCTGCATGACCATGCCCAGTGCACGGCCGCGCGGGATGATCGTCGCCTTGTGCAGCGGATCGGCAGCGGGCACCTTCAGCGCAACGATGGCATGACCGGCTTCGTGGTAGGCAGTCAGCTTCTTCTCGGCTTCCGTCATGGCGGAGGAGCGGCGTTCCGCGCCCATCATGATCTTGTCCTTGGCGTCTTCGAATTCCTGCATGGTGACGACGCGCTTGTTGCGGCGCGCAGCCATCAGTGCGGCTTCGTTGACGAGGTTCATGAGATCGGCGCCCGAAAAGCCGGGCGTACCGCGCGCGAGAATCTTCAGATCGACATTCGGCGCCAGCGGCACGTTGCGGATGTGCACCTTCAGAATGCGTTCGCGACCGTTGATGTCGGGGTTCGGAACGACGACCTGACGGTCGAAGCGGCCCGGGCGCAGCAGCGCCGGGTCGAGAACATCCGGGCGGTTGGTCGCTGCGATCAGGATGATGCCTTCATTGGCTTCGAAGCCGTCCATCTCGACCAGCAACTGGTTGAGGGTCTGCTCACGTTCGTCGTTACCGCCGCCGAGACCGGCGCCGCGGTGGCGGCCGACGGCATCGATTTCGTCGATGAAGATGATGCAGGGCGCATTCTTCTTTGCCTGCTCGAACATGTCGCGCACACGCGATGCGCCGACGCCGACGAACATCTCAACGAAATCCGAGCCGGAAATGGTAAAGAAGGGCACGTTCGCTTCACCGGCAACGGAGCGGGCGAGCAGCGTCTTACCGGTGCCGGGAGGGCCGACGAGCAGCACGCCGCGCGGAATGCGGCCGCCAAGCCGCTGGAACTTCTGGGGGTCGCGCAGGAATTCGACGATTTCCTCGAGATCCTGCTTGGCCTCGTCAACACCAGCGACGTCGTCAAAGGTCACGCGGCCATGCGCTTCGGTGAGCAGCTTCGCCTTGGACTTGCCGAAACCCATTGCGCCCCGCGAGCCGCCCTGCATCTGCCGCATGAAGAACAGCCAGACGCCGAGGATGAGAAGCATGGGCAGAAGCGTGCCGACGTAGCTCAGGAAACCGGAGGAACCGTCGGTTTCGGGGCGAACCGTCACGGTTACGTTCTTGGCTTCCATGCGTTCGGTCAAAGCCGTATCGATTGCAGGTGCATAGGTCTGGAAGGTCGCGCCGCTTTCGGTATAGGAACCGATCACCTTGTTGCCGGTGATCAGCACTTCCTTGACGCGGCTGCCATCAACATCCTTCAGGAACTGGGAAAAGGGAATATCCTTCGATCCGGTGCGCTCGGTCGGCTGCTGAAACATGCTGAACAGCGCGATCAGCAGCAGGGCAATGATTGCCCAAAGGGCAAAATTTCTGAAATTAGGGTTCATCGAACTCCCCGGAACCTGTGGCAACCCTCAATGATTTGCGGCTGCATTCTTACTTCTAACATAGGGTTGCGCGACGGGCTTGCCAAGGTAAACTCAGGTTCAACCTGTCTTTTCCGTCAAAACATCGTGAACCGGAGGAGCAAGATACCGTTCCCGGCCAAAGAGCGCAGCGATGCTATCTGCCATCATCAGGTCGAAACGCGGCAAAAAGGTGTCGTAAAGGCCGATACTGCTTTCGACCAAGCGCTCAGGCGACGAGGTGATCTCGCTTGCCACAGAGAACAGCGGAGCGGACTTGGCCGCGCGTTTGACGATCGCTTCGGGGAGACCTGCGGCAATCGGTCTCGTCGCCAGCTCCTTGGCGTCGAGACCGCCGCCAACCGATAACGGCTCTGCACCGATATTCGTGACGATGAAGCGGCCGTCCCAGATCGCTTTCTGATGAGGCTGTATAACCAGATCGGGCAGATTTCTGGCCTCGCGGTAAAGATAGAGACCCGAACGACGGCGATCGAAAACCACGCGACCGGCTGTCATCCGGCCTTCCCGCCCCTCGGCCAGGAACGCGGCAAGCCGCGCCGCCGTTTCGCGGCCCGGCAGATGCCGCCTGCCGCCCATGACCGCGGTGAGCGACAGAATTGCACGGCGGCAGTCCGGATCGGAGACCTTCTCGGCGAGCAATGGTTCGATCCGCGCGGCAAGCCCTTCGAAAACGAAGACGTGCCGCTCAAGCAGACTGGCGGCACGTGCGCTGGTACGGCGGCGCGCTTCGGCCGCCGCGGTGAATTGATCGATGGCCAATCGGGCGTCCTCTTGGAGCGCCTGCCGGACTCGGACACGCTCGAAGCGCGGATTGGCATTGCTCGGATCGTCCAACCAGTCTTCGCCACGGAGCGTGAGATAGTTGCGAATATCTGCCCGGCGCTGCCTGAGAAACGGCCGCAACACCCAGGCGCGGCGATCCACAAGCATTCCATCCGCCATTCCCGCCAGGCCGGGCGCATCCGCCTGCGAGCGGCTTTGCCGCATTCTGACGGTTTCGGCCTGATCGTCGGCCGTGTGAGCGGTCACGATGCACTGCGCACCCATCTTCTCGGCAGCGTCGGACAGCAATTTGTAACGCGCCTCGCGGGCTGCAGCCTGAAGGCCCGTTTCCGGCTTTTCGCCTTGCCACTGGCGTGTGAGATGGGGGATTTTCCTGCCCGCGCAAAAATGTGCGACGGCGCGCGCTTCGTCGGCAGATTCCGGCCGCAAAGCATGATCGATGGTGCAGGCGGACAGGGAGAACGCGGAAAAGCCGCCTCGCGCGATCGCTTCATGCAGCGCCAGCAGCAAACCTTTCGAATCGCTGCCGCCGGATACGGCCGCAAGGATTATGCCGGGCGTCTTGAAAGTCGAAAGAAACTGTTTCGCCGCTTCGACGGCGTGCGGCGCAATGCGATCTGCCTCAGCAGGCAAGACGGCTCTGTTCGCTGCTAACCTTGGCCTTCACTGCCTGGGAAGCCTTGGGATAACGCTTGTTGACCTCGCGCAGTGTCGCGCAGGCTGTGTCCTTGTTGTCGAGAGCAGCGAGCGACATGCCGAGCTTCAAGAGCATTTCCGGCGCCTTCGGCGACTTGCCATAGGTCTGGTGCGCGTTCAGGAAGGTCTTGGCCGAATCGTTGAACTTGCCCTGTGAATACTGAGCCTCACCCATCCAGAAGCTGGCATCGGCAGCTTTTTCGCCGTTCGGAAAGACATCCAGATAGTCGCGGAATTCGTTTTCGGCCTGGCTGTAATCGCCGGTCAGGACATGGCCGTAGGCGGACTGGTAGAGATCGCCGGGATTGTCGAGCGCCGCCGTCTGCTGCTGGCTGTCCGGAGTCTCGTTGATGCCTTGATCGACACCCGGAAGCGTCGCTTCGAGGCTGGTTGTGTTGCGGTTCGCCGCGACGGGATTGCCGTTTTCGTCGAATACGATCTCGCCCAGCGTTGTCGGGGGAGCGCCGGTGTTGCCGCCAGCGGTAGCGTCCGATCCCAAACCTGCGTTGGGATCGGTTGCAGCTGCCTGATCATCCGTTGCCGGCGCGCCGGTGGATGCAGTGTCGTTTGTCGCCGGCGTTTCAGCCTGGCTCTTCTTGGTCGAGCCCGACTTGCCGCTTTCGAGGTCCTGGAAGCGGAATTCGTTGTCTTCCTGGAACTTGCGGATCTGTTCCTGCATCTGCAGGAGCTGGAAGCTCATTTCCTCGATACGCCCGTTGAGCGAGCGGATCTGTTCCTCGAGCTGCCCGATGCGTCCAACGTCGCTGGACTGCACCTTGAGCAGCGGGGCCGTGTCCGGCGACTGGGTCTCGCCGTGAATTGCGCGGTTAAACAGCGCGGAAAGCGGCATGGCGGTGACTGTCTGGCCGAAGCCCGCAAAGGCGGTCAGGCCGATCAATCCCGCCACGACAAAATGTTTCATGTCATGTGTCCCGTTTGAATATTCCACTCTCGCCCGCAGCCGGTGCAAATCGGCCTTCGGGCGATTGCCGCACAGTTTTCCAATTGGCCTCAAAAAGCAACGGAGTTCGGTGAAAGTGTGACAAAAAAGAAAGGGCGGCCCGCAGACCGCCCTTCCATAAGCTTTTTCCGATGCGCGGCAATTACATGCCGGCGCCACCGAGAACCGTGACCGCGCGGCGGTTCTGCGACCAGCAGGAAATGTCGTCGCAGACGGCGACCGGCTTTTCCTTGCCGTAGGAGATCGTCTTGATCTTGCCGGCCGCGATACCACGCGATGCGAGGTAGTCGCGGGTTGCAGCAGCGCGGCGTGCGCCTAGGGCAAGGTTGTACTCGCGGGTGCCGCGTTCGTCGGCGTGACCTTCGACCGTGATCGCATAGTTCGGGTAGCGCTGCAGCCACTGAGCCTGCTTGTCGAGCGTTGCCTGCGCGTCGGCACGGATCGAAGTGGAGTCCGTATCGAAGAAGATGCGGTCGCCGACATTGACCGTGAAGTCCTGCGCCGAGCCCGGCGTCGCTGCATTCAGGCCAAGTTCGCCGGCGCTGTTCGGCAGGTTGTTCTTTTTCGAGGCGCAGCCGGCAATGGCGAGCGTCATGACGAGGGCAACCATGACCGGATTGCGAGCGAGGGTTTGCATGCGGCCTTCGGCCTTGGCGTGAATGCGGCTCATGGGCCGGTCTCCTTGGATGTCTAAATTCAGGGTTGCCAGACTGTAACCGGAAGCGGTTAATCGACTTTCAACAGGTATGGTTAACAGAGTGTCAAAATATACGTGAAGGCTTGCTAGATCAGCCCTTTGCGGCGAGAAAGCGGCGACCTCGCCACTTTCCTGCCGCATCGCAGCAACGCTATTCGAGCAGCGGCGACCAGGCCGGATCGGATGCAAAGCCCTTTGTGGAGATCAGTTGCTCGTTGTAGCCGGTCAGGTCGATCGAGTAGAGTTGCGGGCCGCCGGCACCGGCATTCTGACGGAAGAACATCAGGACGCGGCCGTTCGGCGCCCATGTCGGGCCCTCATTGTGGAAGCCCGTCGTCAGGATGCGTTCGCCCGAACCGTCCGGCTTCATCACGCCGATCGAGAACTTGCCACCCGATTGCTTGGTGAAGGCGATCAGATCGCCGCGCGGCGACCAGACCGGGGTCGAGTAGGAGCCATCACCGAAGGAGATGCGGTTCTGAGCGCCACCCGAGGCGCTCATGACGTAGAGCTGCTGGCGACCGCCGCGGTCGCTTTCAAAGACGATCTGGCTGCCATCCGGCGAATAGGACGGCGAGGTATCGATCGCGGCCGTCGACGTCAGGCGGGTCGTCGTGCGCGAGCGCAGGTCCATGGTGTAGATGTTGGCGTTGCCTTCCTGCTGCAGGCTCATGATGACCCGCTGGCCATCCGGCGAGAAACGCGGCGCAAAAGTCATGCCGGGGAAATTGCCGACGACTTCGCGCTGCCCGGTTTCGAGCTGCAGCAGATAGACGCGCGGCTCGTTGCCCTCGAAGGACATGTAGGTGATTTCCTGCTTGGTCGGCGAGAAGCGCGGCGTCAGCACGATATCGTTGGAATTGGTGACTGCGCGGGCGTTGAAGCCGTCCTGGTCCATGATCGCCAACTGCCGCTTGCGCGCCGTCTTCGGCCCGCTTTCGGCGACATAGACGATGCGCGTATCAAAATAGCCCTTTTCGCCGGTGATCTGCTCATAGATTGCATCGGCGATGATATGGGCGACACGGCGCCAGTTTTCCGGCTGGGTAAAGAACTGCTGGCCGGTCATCTGCTGGCCGGCAAATGTATCCCAAAGACGGAACTCGGCCTTCAGGCGGCCATCGCCTTCCTGGGTTACACGGCCCGTGACGAGCGCCTGCGCGTTGATGACCTTCCAGTCCTCGAAGCGCGGCGTCGCATCCGGATTGGCGATCTTTTCGATGAAGGCGGCCTTGTCGATCGGCGCGAACAGGCCGGACCGCTTGAGGTCGGCCGCAACCACATCGGAAATCTTCTGCCCCAGTTCGCCCTGCAGGAAATCACTGACGGCGATCGGCATGGGCTCGACATTGCCCTTGTTGATGTTCAGTTCGACGCGCGCGGAAACAGGCGAGATCGACAATGTGACCACTGCCGCGAGTGCGACGAGAAAACGGAAAAGGTTGCGTTTCAGCATATATCGAAGCCTTTCAGCCATTCATTCATTTTCACTGGATCGACATGGAGCTCGGGTCGAAATTGACGACCATCTCTCTCCATGAATCGTATTTGTCTGCCGGCAGGCCTTCGAAAGGTAACGACTTCAGGATGGCGCGGCGCACACTGCCGGCCATCGTCCGACGGGCCGCTTCCGAGCCGCCCGTGGTCTCGACCTCGGGCTGGCCGACAATATTGCCCTGCGGGTCAAGCTCGAAGCTCACCTTGAGGATCATGCCGTCCAGGCCTTCGATGCCGGCAAAGGAGCTCCAGTTCTTCTGGATCTGTCCGCGCAATGCATCCATCTCGTTTTGCGAAAGCGTGTTGCCCGTCGTCTTGGATGCTCCGAAAGCCTTCTCGGTCTTGCCACTCTTGGCGCCGCCGTTCGACGGCTCGGTCTTGTTCAAAAGAGCCGCAACCTCGTCGGCGTTGAAGTCTGACTCGTTCTGGGACGACGCCTTCTTCTTCTCTTTCTTGTTTTCTTCGTTCTTGCGGTCCGGCGTTTTTGCGGTCTGGGCCTGTTTCTCGACCTTCGGCTTGGTCACCGGCGTCGGCACCTTGTCCGGCAGCGCTTCAGCTTCAGGATTTTCCGCGGGCTGCTCCTCGGCGGGCTGCTCTTCCGGCTTAGGGTCCGGCTTCACCTCCTGCTTGGGCTCAGGAAGGGCGGCGACTTCCGTTGCCGGTTCGGTCGCCGGCTTCTCCTCGGTAATTTCCTTGCTGTCTTCCTTGGCCGGATCGGGCGTCGGTAAGGCTTTTTCGGTTTTTTCCGGTGCAGCCGCAGACTCGTTGTTGGTCGGTTTGGCGTCCGGCTTGGGCGGCGTCTTCATGTCGATCTTGTTTTCGCCGACGTTCTCAGCGTTTTCGACGGTATCCGGGCGCTTGGTTGGTGTGACCGACGGTATTTCAGCTTTCGGCGCTTCCTTGTCGCCTTGCTGCAACTTGGTCAATTCTTCGATGGGGACCATATCAACGGGCATTGACTCGACATCGGCGACCTCGAAGTCTGCCGGACTGCCGAGCGAAACCAGCGCCCAGGTCAGCACCAGGCCGTGCAGCACAGCGGATGTGATGAGACTTGTCTTCATCGCAGCGCTCTACTGGTCCTTCTTCGGTTGGGTAACGAGACCGATGTTCTTGAAGCCGGCTTCCTGGATGCGTGACATGACGTCGGCGATCACGCCGTAGGGCGACGTCGCGTCGCCGCGCACGAAGATGCGCTCGCTGTAGCCGGTCGTGGCGATCGCTTCGAGCTTGGCGGCGACCTCCTCGACCGGGATCGGGGTTTCCTGCAGGAAGACCTGGCCGTCACTCTTGACGGAAATGGTGATCGGCTGCGTTTCGGAATTGAGCGCCTTTGCCTGCGTTTCCGGCAGGTCGATCGGTACGCCGACCGTCATCATCGGGGCGGCAACCATGAAGATGATCAGCAGCACCAGCATCACGTCGACGAAAGGCGTGACGTTGATTTCGCTCATGATGGCCTTGCCGCGGCCGCGACGGCGGCGTCCGCCACCCGAGCCCTTCGATCCGCCTACTGCCATACCCATAGCAAATACTCCGTCTCTTGGGCCCGGTTACTGCGCGGCCTGGCGCGGCTGCTGCAGCTTCTCGTCGATCTGGCGCGAAAGGATGGCCGAGAACTCGTCGGCAAAGCCTTCCATGCGGGATGTGATCTTGCCGGCGTCGGCGGAGAACTTGTTGTATGCGATAACTGCCGGGATAGCGGCAAGGAGGCCGATTGCCGTTGCCAAAAGCGCCTCGGCGATACCGGGGGCAACGACTGCGAGGTTGGTCGACTTCGAACCGGCGATCGCCTGGAACGAGGTCATGATGCCGACGACGGTTCCGAACAGGCCTACGAACGGACCGGCCGAGCCGATGGTGGCAAGCGAACCAAGCCGCGCCTCGAGCGTCTCGGATTCGCGCGAGAGCGTCACATCCATCGCCCGGTCGATACGCATCTGCAGCCCGATCGGGGAACGGGCGCCCCGCTCGAAGGACTTCTTCCACTCGCGCATGGCGGAAACGAAGATCGCGCCCATGCCGGAGGTTTGCCGATCCGACAGCGTCCGGTAGAGCTCCTCAAGGGACTGACCCGACCAGAACACCTGTTCGAAGGCGTCCAATTGGCGGCGAACCTTGCCGTATTTCAGCGTCTTGTCGACGACGATCGCCCAGGTCCAGACGGAGGCACCAATCAGCCCCAGCATCACCAGCTTGACGACGAAGCCCGCTTCCATGAATAGCGACCACAGCGTTACGTCCGTCGTCGCCGCAGCCAATCCAACCTGTTCCATAGTCTCAAATCCCCGAATCCAAACACCCGGCAAGAGCAGTCTCATGCTCACAGCCAGGTAGCTCAAACGTCATTGTTGCAAGATTGACCCGGCAGCTGCCGATAACCGGCGTCATGCCGGTCTTTAAGCTTCCTGTCTGCCTTCTTGCCTTCAATCTTGGTGAAAGGATGACGTGCACCGCACAAAACCCTAATAGGGGCATTAAGACATCATTATGGTTAAGGGAGTGTTACTTTATTGCGCTGCAATCGCGACGGACGATAGCAGGAAACAGACCGCTCCGGGAACATTCCACCGCCGCCCGCGTTAGCCGGCCATGAGCATCAACACACCGAAGAAATCACAAAAACGCCCAGCACGGCCGCATTTCGATCATCGCGACCGCCTCATACTTGCACTCTACGCGCAGCTCCGTTCCGAGCGGGAAACCCGCGAGGCGTTGGAATGGGCGATCGAGAATGACGCCATATCGCCCGAGGTGCTGCAGGCGATGGTATCCGACCCCGTCCCCGTCATTACCAGCGAGGATGTGGCAGCGCTCGAGCGCCTGCTCGCCCGCGATACGAACAACCGGGACATTCCGCACTAGCGTCTCGCGGGAGGCATGGCCATGGTTCAGCACCACGATTCCCTCGCCGAATACAATCGAAAACGCGACTTTAGCAAAACATCTGAGCCGAAGGGTGCGGCGAGACGGTCGAAATCCGGCAAACTTTTCCTGATCCAGAAACATGACGCCACCCGGTTGCACTATGATTTCCGGCTTGAATGGAAGGGCGTTCTGAAAAGCTGGGCGGTCACGCGCGGACCGAGCCTCAACCCTGCAGACAAGCGTCTTGCCATACGCACCGAGGACCATCCGCTGGCCTATGGCGATTTCGAGGGCACTATTCCGGACAAACAATATGGCGGCGGCACGGTGATGCTATGGGATACCGGCTGGTGGGAGCCGGACGACGACCCCGACGAGGGCCTGAAGGAAGGCAAGCTGACATTCCATCTCCACGGTCAGCGCATGCATGGCGGCTGGGCGCTGGTGCGGATGAAACCGCGGGACGACGAGAAACGCGAGAACTGGCTGCTGATCAAGGAAGACGACGAGGACGCCGAACCCGACGGCGAAAGCCTGCTCATGGAAAACACGACAAGCGTGAAGACCGGCCGTTCCATGGACGAGATCGCTTCGGGCCGCGGTGAAAAGAGGTCCCATGTCTGGCAGTCCAACAGGAGTGCCACGGAAAACGTCAGGGCGGGTGCCGTTGCTGCGGGCGAAATGCCTTCTCGCCGAAGCGCGACGATGCAGACCGGCAAAAAGCCTGCGTTTCAAAAACCGCAGCTTGCAACCCTCGTCTCCGAGGCCCCCGCAGGCGAGGACTGGCTGAACGAGGCAAAGTTCGACGGCTACCGACTGATGGTCGCCATCGGCAAGGGGGGTGTCACCTGCTTCACTCGCACCGGCCTCGACTGGACGGAAAAATTCCCCGACATCATCGAGGGTTTTTCCGACCTCGATTGCAAGAGTGCATTGATCGACGGTGAAGCGGTCGCCGCTTCCGGAGAAGGATCCAAATTTTCCGCCCTGCAAAAGGCGTTGAAGAGCGGTGGGGAAACGCGGTTCTATGCCTTCGACCTGCTGCATCTGAATGGCAGGGACCTGCACAAGAAGCCACTGATCGAGCGCAAGCGGGCACTCAAGACGCTGATCGAGACTCTGGGCGGCAGCCGGTCGGTTCAATATAGCGAGCATGTCCAGGGCAACGGCGAGAAGGTTTTTCTAGCCATGTGCCGGGCTGGGCAGGAGGGCATCATCGCCAAGCGCTCGGATGCCTCCTATCGCGAGGGGCGCGTCGGCAGCTGGCTGAAAATCAAATGCACCAAAAGGCAGGAGTTCGTCATCGGCGGTTATTCGCCGTCCGACAAACCCGGCCGCGCCTTCGCCTCGTTGCTCGTGGGCGCGTATCAGAATGGCAAATTCGTTTATCAGGGCCGCGTCGGAACTGGATTCAATGGAGAGACGATGGAGGATCTGGCGTCCCGTTTTGCAAAGCTGAAAAGCGAGAAGCCGGCCTTCGACGCCGTACCGCGCGAGATCGCGCGTGGCGCCGTCTGGCTCAAACCAAAACTGGTCGCCGAGATCGATTTCACCGAATTTACCGATGATGGCCACATCCGCCACGGGGCCTTCGAGGGCCTGCGCGAGGACAAGGAGGCAACCGCCGTGACACTGGAATCCGAAAAACCCGTCTCCACGACAGCCGCGGAGAAGAAAGCGGCCAAGCGCAAAACGCCCTCGGACGCAACCGCCACCGCGAGCAACTCGACGCCAAAACGCAAGGGGACCGATGCCGAGGGCGATGTGCTCGGCATCCGTATTTCGCATGCCGACCGCCTGCTGTTTTCGGATCCGGACATCACCAAGATCGACCTCGCCCGCTACTACGGCGTCGTCGCCGGCCGCATGCTGCCGTTTGCCGCCAGGCACCCGGCCTCGATCCTGCGCTGCCCGCAGGGGCCGGATCATCAATGCTTCTACCAGAAACACGCCGGCGACGGATTTCCGGACGAAATCCATCAGGTGCCGATCGAGGAATCGGACGGCGACGTGGCCAACTATCTCTATGTCGATGACGCGGAAGGCCTCGCCGCCGCCGTGCAGATGGGCACGGTCGAATTCCACATCTGGGGCTCGACGGTCGACAGGCTCGATGCCGCCGACCGCCTCGTCTTCGATCTCGATCCCGATCCGAGCGTGACATTTGAAACCGTGAAGACGGCGGCCGTCGATCTGCGCAAGACACTGGAGGATATCGGCCTTAAATCGCTCGCCATGGTTTCTGGCGGCAAGGGTATTCACGTCATCGTGCCGCTTTCCCGCAACGCCGTCTGGGACGATGCCAAAGCATTTGCCAAGGCGCTGTCCATCAAGATCGCCGATCAGGACCCGGACCACTACATCGCCACCATGTCGAAGGCGAAACGCAAGGGCCGCATCTTCATCGACTGGCTGCGCAATGAACGCGGCGCAACCGCCGTGGCCCCCTATTCCATCCGAGCCCGCAAGAGCGGTCCGGTCGCGACACCGGTGACTTGGGAGGAACTCGCCGATCTCGATGCCGCCAACAGCTTCCATATTCCGGATATCATCGCCAGGATCGACGAGGGAAGCGACCCGTGGGCTGAGGCAAAAGACTGGAAACAGAGCCTGACCAGGGCGATGCTGAAAGCGGCGGGCGCCGAGAGCTGATCAGCCCTGCCCCAAAAACTTCTTGCCCAGCGCCTCCGGCAGCCGCCTCGGTCGGCCTTGTCCGTTGATCACGGCAATGATTACCTTGGCGGCGATGAGCAGCGTACCCTCACGGCGGACTTCCTGGCTCAGCACCATCTTGGCACCGCCCGCCTTCTCGGTCGTCGTGGTGATCGTCAGAATGTCGTCCATGCGCGCCGGCGCCTTGAAGTCGATTTCCATGCGATGGACGACGAAGACGAGACCTTCCACGTCCCCCTCAATCGCCATCGTCGCCTGCTCGACACCGAGCAGCCGCAGATAGTCTGTGCGGGCCCGCTCCATGAAATGCAGATAACGGGCGTGATAGACCACGCCGGAGAAATCTGTGTCCTCGTAATAGACCCGCTGCACCAGTCGGTGTCCGTGATCTGTCAGTTCGCCGGAAAGCGCGATCAACGTCATTCAGAACCTCGGAAGTTTTCTTTTTCCTGTGGCGGAACAAACACCGTTTGGCAAGCATTGTCGTCCTGTCACATTCCATCCCTATCACCGTCACATATTTTCCACGTGAGGAGATTCCCTGCATGAAAATCGCTGTCCTTGGCGGTGATGGCTTCGTCGGCTGGCCGACGGCCCTGCATTTGTCCGATGCCGGGCATGACATTCACATTCTCGACAATCTCTCGCGCCGCTGGATCGACACCGAACTCGGCGTCCAGTCGTTGACCCCGATGGATTCGATTCAGGAGCGAACCCGGATCTGGCACGCCGAAACGGGCCGCCGCATCCATTTTCACCTGATCGATCTCGCCCGCGATTACGAACTCCTCAAGAACTGGCTCGCTGAAAACCGTCCCGACGCCGTCATCCATTTCGCCGAACAGCGCGCAGCGCCCTATTCGATGAAGAGCGACCGGCACAAGAACTACACGGTCAACAACAACGTCAACGCGACCCATAACCTCTTGAACGCCTTGGTCGAGACAGGCCTCGACGCGCATCTCGTTCATCTCGGCACGATGGGCGTCTATGGTTATTCGACTGTCGGCGCCGCAATCCCGGAAGGCTATCTGCCGGTTGGCATCGAGACTGAGGACGGCCGCACCGTCGCCCAGGAAATCCTCTATCCGGCCAATCCCGGCTCGATCTACCACATGACCAAGTGCTTGGATCAGTTGTTGTTCCAGTTCTACGCCAAAAACGACGGCATGCGGATCACCGATCTGCACCAGGGCATCGTCTGGGGAACACACACCGAACAGACGCGCCGCCACACCCAGTTGATCAACCGTTTCGACTATGACGGCGACTATGGCACCGTGCTCAACCGCTTCCTCATTCAGGCGGCGATCGGCTATCCGCTGACGGTGCACGGCACCGGCGGCCAGACCCGCGCCTTCATCCATATCCAGGATTCGGTGCGCTGCATCGAGCTCGCTCTGATGAACCCGCCGCAGCGGGGCGCTCGTGTTGAAATCTTCAACCAGATGACCGAGACCCACCGCATCCGCGACCTGGCGGAAATGATCGCGGGCCTGACCGGCTCCGAGATCGCCTGGTTGCCCAATCCGCGCAAGGAAGCACCCGAGAACGATCTCGTCGTGCGCAACGAGAAGTTCCGGGATCTCGGTCTCAATCCGACCACGCTTCAGGATGGCCTGCTTGCGGAAATCGTTGATGTCGGCCGGAAATACGCCTACCGCGTCGACCGCAGCCGCGTCCCTGCGGTTTCGGCGTGGACGAAGGACATCGCCACCAAGATCAATCACGATCCGGAAGGCCGGAGGCTGAAATCGGTTTCATGACGCAATCCGGTCTGGTTTCAGAAGGCATCGCAGCTTCCGGTCCCGCCGGATCGCGCGATGCGTTCGTCACGCTCGTGACGAACGCCGACTACGCCATGGGAGCGACCGCGCTTGCCCGCTCCATAAGCTTGACGGGCACCGGCGCCGATATCGTTGTCCTTCACACCGGTGGCGTTGAAGCCGATCGGCTCACCCCGCTCGCCGATCTGGGATGCCGCCTCGTCGCCACTGATCTCTTGCCACTGTCGGACGCCTTCAACGAACGCCATGGGCGCAGAAATGTCCATCATGCCGCCCCTTTTACCAAAGGCCGCAAGCCAGACTTCCACTCGCCGCTCGATAATTTGTGCAAGCTGCGGCTCTGGCAACTGGCGGAATACGACCGCTGCATCTTCATCGATGCCGACGCACTGGTTCTGAAGAACATCGACCGCTATTTCGCCTATCCCGAATTTTCCGCAGCACCCAACGTCTATGAGAGCCTTGCTGACTTCCACAGGCTGAACTCGGGCGTTTTCGTCGCCCGACCTTCACGCCGGACGTTCGAAGCCATGTTGACACGGCTGGACACGCCCGATGCCTTCTGGGCGCGCACCGACCAGACCTTTCTGCAGAATTTCTTTCCCGACTGGCACGGCCTGCCGGTCACGATGAACATGCTGCAATATGTCTGGTTCAACATGCCGGCGCTGTGGGATTGGGCGTCGATCGGCGTGCTGCATTACCAATATGAAAAACCTTGGGAAAAGGACCATCCGAAAAAAGAAAGGCTGCAACCTTTGATCGATCTCTGGCATGCTTTCTTCAACGGACAGAACATTCCGAAGATCGCCGATCTGCCAAATCCGGGGTCGCCAAACCTCGACTGAGCTCAGGAAATCATGACACGTGTTCTCGTTTCCGGCGGCACAGGCTATGCCGGCCGCTTCATCGTCGAGCACCTGCTGGAGCGCGGCTACAAGGTCACCGTCGGTGGCCGCACGGCGCCCGAACCGGGTTTCTTTTCGCAGGCCGTTCCCTTCGTTCCCCTGATTCTCGATCCCGAAGCAGACCAGATCGAGGCCTTCGACAACGTCTACTATTTCGTCCACGCGGCCTTCAATCACCTCCCGGGGAAATATCGCGGCGGCGAAGGCGACGATGCGGAAGGGTTCCGCCGGGCCAATCTGGAGGGAAGCGTGCGCCTCTTCGAAACGGCGCGCGACGCCGGCGTCCGCCGCTGCGTCTTCCTGTCGAGCCGCGCCGTGTACGGCCCGCAAGCCGCCGGCGCCCTGCTGGAGGAAGGCATGCTTGCCAGGCCCGATACGCTGTATGGCGAAATCAAGCTGCAGGCCGAGCGCAGCCTGCTTTCGCTTTGCGGCCATGGCTTTGTCACCGCCAGCCTACGGGCCACGGGAATCTATGGTCCCGCAGGCCCGGGCCGCACACACAAATGGGCATCACTTTTCGATGACTACGTCTCGGGAAGGATCGTTTCCTCGCGTGTAGGGAGCGAAGTGCATGGCGAAGATGTCGCCAAGGCCGTCCGATTGATGCTGGAGGTCGATACGGTGCGGATCAATGGCAGGACGTTCAACACATCGGACATCCTGACCGGTAACCGCGAAATTCTTTCGATCCTTCAACGGGCCACCCGCTGTCCGCATCCGCTGCCGGAAGCAGCAGACAGCAAAAGCTACAATCGGATGGGAACCTGCAAGATCGAATCACTGGGCTGGAAGCCAGGTGGAAGGGACCTGCTACAGCGGACGATCGAACAGCTGGCTTAGTGCTATCCGAGATCGATAACGACGATTTCCGGCGGCGAACCGAAACGGATCGGTGCGATCGAGCAGCCGAGGCCGCCCGAAATGATGATATTTCGACCATCCTCGACAACATGGCCATAGGCATAACGATCACCGAACCGCGACGGCACGACAGGAGAATGACCGAAAAGACGCACCTGGCCACCGTGGGTATGTCCCGACATCGTCAGCGAAACGCGTTTTGGTACCTTGGGAAAAATATCGGGCTCATGCGCAAGCAGGATGACAGGCGCGTCGTCGCTGACTTGCGCCAGGGTTCCGCTAAGATCGTCAAGACCCGTCATGTATTGGCGATTCCACGTCTTGCCCGGCAGAAGGGCCAGTTGATCCTCAAGACCGGCGAGCCAAAATCCATGCCCGTCCTTTTCCAGGCGGACCGCCTGATTGCCGTAAACCGGGATGCCGACATCTCTCAGGGCGCGGTGCCCGAAGGTATCGCCGCCGCCGCTCTTCTGAGCGTCCTTGTCTTCCCACCAGTCGTGATTGCCAAGAATGGCGTGGACGCCGAGAGGCGCCCTCAAGGTTGCAAGCGCCTTCGACCATTCGCTTGAATGCACGTAGCGTGTGACCAGATTCATGCCCGTGGCATAATCTCCGAGAAGAACCGTGACATCACCGCCGAGCGTATTGGCATGGGCGCAAATGGACGCAATGCGACTGGCCGACATCCAGGGCTCGCAGGCGTGAATGTCCGCCAAGGCAACCACCCGCAGCTTGAGCCCCGACGTCCAGCCCGGCGGCGTCAGCTTGTAGCGCGTGACATTGAGCCGGACGAGCGGCTCGAAGGCGAAGGCATAGCCGCCGAGCGCCATCATCCCCGTGACGCTACCGCCGAGAAATTTCAGAAAGCCCCGCCGGGTGATCACTCAATCGTCCTCTTGGAACAGGCGGAACTGGGTGGCCTCCAGATCCTTAGGCACCTGCAATCCAAGATGTTTCCACGCATTTGCGGTTAAAACACGTCCACGCGGCGTGCGCTGGATGAAGCCCTGCTGGATCATATAGGGCTCGATGATGTCCTCGATCGCATCGCGCGGTTCCGAAAGCCCGGCGGCGATCGTTTCGATGCCGACCGGACCGCCGCCGAAATTGAGCGCGATCATGGTGAGATAGCGCTTGTCCAGTTGATCCAGGCCCATATTGTCGACCAGAAGCCGCGTCAGCGCCTCGTCGGCGATCTGCTTGGTCACCGCCTCGGCTTTTGCCACCTCGGCGAAATCGCGCACGCGGCGCAACAGTCTACCGGCAATTCGCGGCGTTCCGCGTGAGCGGCGCGCGATTTCGCGGGCACCGTCATCGGTAATGCCAAGCCCCATCAGCCGGGCGCCGCGCCGAACGATCAGCTCCAGTTCTTCGACCGTATAGAAACTCAAGCGCACCGGAATGCCGAAACGATCGCGCAACGGCGTCGTCAGAAGGCCGAGCCGCGTGGTAGCTGCGACAAGCGTGAACTTCGACAGGTCGATCTTCACCGAGCGCGCCGCCGGCCCTTCGCCGATGATCAGATCAAGTTGAAAGTCCTCCATCGCGGGATAGAGAATTTCCTCGACCGCCGGGTTGAGCCGGTGGATTTCATCGATGAACAGCACATCGCGGTCTTCGAGGTTGGTCAAAAGCGCCGCGAGATCGCCCGCCTTGGCGATCACCGGTCCCGAGGTCGAGCGGAAGTTGACGCCGAGTTCCTTGGCCATGATCTGCGCCAGCGTCGTCTTGCCAAGGCCGGGCGGACCGACGAACAGCACGTGATCCAACGCCTCGCCACGGTTCTTCGCCGCCTGGATGAACACCTTCAGGTTGGCGCGGGCCTCCGCCTGGCCGGTAAACTCGTCCAACGACTGCGGCCGCAGCGTCGTATCGAGGTCCTCGCCCCGCTTCTCCGGTGTGATCAGGCGTGCGGCATCGGTCATGCGAGGCGTTCCATTCCGGGGACTTTGCGGGCGGCCTTCACATCGAAGGTCTTGATGGAGTGACAACCTTCCTCAAACGAGCGGCAGGCAATTACGGCATCTGCAAAGTCTGCATTGTTTTTTTCGACAAGTCGAAGAGCCTTTACGACAAGCGTGTGGTTCTCGACGATGAGCCCGCGCGTATGGAGCAACCTGTCAATGGCAAACGTAACATCTTTCCTGTTGTACCCGTATTGCGACCGAAGGGCCCAATCAAGCTCCAGCAATCCGATAAGTGTGACAAAAGCCGAATAGTCCCGCCCAAGATTTTCCCCGAACTGGAGTGCGGCTTCGCGCTGTACCGGATCGTCATTGATGAAAAGCCGTATCACAATATTCGTGTCGAGCCCGAATACCATCATGCGGCGGCGTCCGTTTCATCGTCGTCTTGCGTAGCGACGACATTCGCACCGCCACCCTTCAGGACCGCAGCGTCGATTTCCTCCAACGTGGCCCGTCCTTTCGGCGGCTTTCCCAGCAGACCGGCAAGATCGTTGAAATCGATATTTTTCGGGGTAAGGACGACCTCGCCGTCAACGACCGAATAGATCAACTGATCGCCGGGGCGGAGCTTCAAGGCCTCCCTCATCTCCTTCGGGATGGTCACCTGGCCCTTCGGCGAAAGCGTAACTTCCCACCGCATATCGCAATCCTTCCAACGAAAGCCATTTTGATGGAAATTCTATCAAATTTCTACCAACCGCACAAATGACCTATCAACGCGCCAGTTCCTTCAACCCTAGCCGGATCAGCTTGGCACTGTCGGCGCCCTCGCCGCCATTCTTCAGCGCCGCGGCAACCGCGTTTGCCGCCTGATCGCGGGAGTAGCCAAGATTGCTCAGGGCCGAGACCGCGTCTGCCACAGGTGCTGCGGCGACACCATCGCCAAGCTCCTGCTTCAGGCCAATATTGACCGCCGCCTCGCCGGCGAAGGCGGGCGCCTTGTTCTTGAGTTCGGTGACGATCCGCACCGCGACCTTCGGGCCGACACCCGGTGCCCGCGACACGGACGTCTTGTCCTGCAAGGCGATCGCATTCGCCAGTTCGCCGGGCGTCAAAACCGATAGTACCGCCAGCGCCACCTTGGAGCCGACCCCCTGTACGCTCTGCAACAGTCGGAACCACTCCCGCTCCAGCGCCGTCAGGAAGCCGAACAGCCGCAACTGGTCCTCGCGCACATAGGTCTCGATGAACAGGATGACGGCTTCACCCGGCGAGCCGAGCTTCGACAATGTGCGCGACGAGCAATGGGCGACGTAGCCGACGCCGTGTACGTCGAGAACCACATGGTCGTCGCCGATCTCGTCGATCGTTCCCTTGAGCTTGCCGATCATGGCGCAAAATCCTTCATGGGTGGGTTTCCGGCGTGATCAGTTCGACGGAGGGAAAATAGGAACTGTATCTGGCTCCATCGCGCGTCAAAAGACGATAGCGCCGCCAGTCTGCATGGGCGCCGATCAGGAAGTCGGGCAAGGTTCTTTCCCGCTGACCACCCGCGAGACGATAGGCGCGATGCGCCTTTCCCGCACGGAATGCGGCTTCGAAGGGTATGTTTTCACGCTTCGCATCCAGCCATCCCAAAGCGGCAAGCAACTCGCCTTCGGAAATGGGCGATGCGGCAAGTTCCGACCAGACGACGGGACTAAGGATTAAAACTCCATCACGCAATGAGTGCCGCAGGGCCCCCAGCGACCAATTGCGAACATGCGTTTCAGGACCAAGAACATCGATAAAGATATTCGTATCAACGAGAGTGGAGATCGTCACGCTCGCCCCTCAGCCAAAGCATAAACTCGTCCGTGGTCATGCCACCGGTTTCAAATGTTCCCTTGACGCGCGCGGCCCAGTCGTCGAAATCCCGTATGACATTTTGATCGTCGGGATTGTCGACGCGCACCAGCAATGCGCCGTTATCCGACGCAACGAAATCCACTTCCGATCCCGGCACGATGCCTAGACGGTCTCTGATTTCCTTCGGGATGGTGACCTGACCTTTTTCAGTAACACGCATGGTAATACCTCTGTGGTATTACTTAGCCGTCAAAACGGAACAGGTCAAGAACAAATCAGCCCGCGAGCGCCGCCATCCGCATCCGTGCTGCACCGCGATTGTGCGCGTGGCAGATGGCGATCGCCAGCGCGTCGGCGGCGTCATTGCCCTTGAATTCGGCCTTCGGCATCAGGATTTTCAGCATCATGTGAATCTGGTGCTTCTCGCCGTGGCCGACGCCGATCACCGCTTTCTTCACCGCATTCGGCGCATATTCGGAGACCTGCAAGCCGGCCCGCGCCGGCACCAGCATGGCGATGCCGCGCGCTTGGCCCAGCTTCAGCGTCGCCACCGCATCCTTGTTGACGAAGGTCTGCTCGACGGCCGCTTCGTCCGGCTTGTAGCTGTGGATCACGTCCACCAGGCCATCATGCAGCTGGCAGAGGCGCGAGGCGAGATCCATGTCGCCGTCGGATGTCACGGTACCGGATCCAACGAAGCGCAACGAGTTGCCAAGCGTGTCGATGATGCCCCAGCCGGTGCGGCGAAGCCCCGGATCGATGCCGATGATGCGAATCGTGTTTTGCATGCTGAACCCTATTCCCGATAACGGGACGCTGCCAGCAAAATGTGAACAAAACAAGAATCAGCGGCCGCTGATCTGCATTGTCCCCAGCGCAGCAGGCTTGGATTTACGAAATTCGATCTTACATTGTCTTCCATCAAATTCGTTGATCGAAGGTTTTCTATGGTCCCCTTTTCCATCCTCGACCTCTCGCCGATTACACAAGGGTCAAGCGCGTCCGTGGCTCTACAGAATTCACGCCGACTGGCGCAGCAGGCGGAAGCATCAGGCTACAAGCGCTTCTGGCTGGCTGAACACCACGGCATGAAAGGCATTGCCAGTGCCGCAACCTCGATCGTCATTTCCCATGTTGCAGCGGGTACGAAGACGATTCGCGTCGGCTCCGGCGGCATCATGCTGCCGAACCATTCACCGCTGGTGATCGCCGAACAGTTCGGCACGCTGGCCGCCCTTTATCCCGGCCGCATCGATCTCGGCCTCGGCCGAGCGCCCGGAACAGACATGCGCACCGCCGCGGCGCTGCGCCGTAACATGGAGGCGAGCGCCAACAGTTTCCCGAACGACGTCGTCGAGCTGCAGACCTTGCTCGGCCCGGCCACGGAAGACCAGGCGCTGATCGCCGTTCCCGGCGCCGACAGCAACGTGCCGATCTGGCTGCTCGGTTCCAGCCATTTCAGCGCCCATCTTGCCGGCATGCTCGGGCTGCCCTTCGCTTTCGCCTCGCATTTTGCGCCCGATATGCTCTTGTCAGCCTTGGAGATCTATCGCGAGCGTTTCGAGCCATCGCAACGTATCGACCGTCCGCATGCCATGGTTGGCATTATGGGCGTCGCCGCCGGTACCGATGATGAGGCAAGCCACCTCTTCACCTCAATGCAACAATCTTTCGTCGCCCTTCGCCGCAATGCGCGCGGCCAGTTCCCGCCGCCGGTCGCTTCGATGGACGGGCAATGGAGCGAAACGGAAAAGATCTTCGTCGATCACGCCATGACCTATGCGGTCGTCGGCGGGCCGGAAACGATCAGGACGAAGCTCGACCGTTTCCTCGATCAGACGAAAGCCGACGAGTTGATCATTTCGATGCCGATCTACGACATGGAAGCACGGCTGAAATCGGTGCGGCTGTTTGCGGGTGCGCAACAGGAATTGGCAAAAGCTGCATAAAAAGCCCGGCTGGAAAACCGGGCCATGAAATGAATGACTGATCAGGCCGAAAGCTTGGCCATCACTTCGTCGGACACTTCGAAGTTGGTGTAGACGTTCTGCACGTCGTCGTCGTCTTCCAGCGTGTCGATCAGCTTCATCAGCGACTGGGCGCGTTCTTCATCGACCGGCACGGTGTTCTGGGCGCGCCAGATCGCCTTGACCATGTCTGCTTCGCCGAGCGTTGCTTCCAAGGCCTTGGACACTTCGCCGATATCTTCGAAACCGCAGATGATATAGTGGCCGTCCTCGTCGGTCGTCACGTCTTCGGCGCCGGCTTCGATCGCGGCATCCATGACCTTGTCGGCGCTGCCGGCCGACAGCTTGTAGGTGATTTCGCCGACGCGGTCGAAGGAGAAGGAAACCGACCCGGTTTCGCCAAGCGCGCCGCCGGCCTTGGTGAAGGTCGAGCGGACGTTGGAGGCGGTACGGTTGCGATTGTCGGTCAGCGCCTCGACGATGACGGCAACGCCGCCGGGACCATAACCTTCGTAGCGCACCGCCTCGTAGTTTTCACCATCGGCGCCTGAGCCCTTCTTGATGGCACGCTCGATGTTGTCCTTCGGCATCGACTGTGCCTTGGCGTTCTGGATCGCCAGGCGCAGGCGCGCGTTCATTGTCGGGTCTGGCAGGCCGCCTTTGACCGCGACGGTGATTTCGCGTGCGAGCTTGGAGAACATTTTCGACCGCACGGCGTCCTGACGGCCCTTGCGGTGCATGATGTTTTTAAACTGTGAATGGCCGGCCATGGCGCCCTCTTCGCATATTTGTCATGTTTGGAATTGGGCGCCTTATAGTTTCATTGGCGCTTTGCGTCCAGAAGGCGCGGCCTTTTTTCAGTTGGCGCTCAGCCGCTTGCGGCTGAGAAAGAAGGAGTGGCCGTCGTTTCGCTCGCAGGAAAGGCCCGTCCGTGTTGAAAGGCAGGAGAAGGGCCCGGCGGTCCAAGTCTCGCCATAGTCGAGCACAGAACCGGCAGAGCAGCACCCCTGATCACCGACGTCTTTAAAAAGGGTCGCCGCACCGTTGCGCGACAGCGTCGCCCGAACATAGCGCGGCGCGACGCGGTCGCAGGAAAGTTCCGGGCCGCCGTCGGCTGGCTGGTAGACCTCCGTTCCTCCCTCCGGCGTGTAGACACAGCCGATATTGCCGGATGGCAGCACAAATCCTTCCTGTCGGCCGAGGGATTTGGTTTCCGGCACCGTGACGATGTTGTCACCCTCCGCCGTCGGCATGCGCGGCGGTGGCGCCCCGTCGGCCAGAGCAAGGGATGTCATGGAAAGAAGGGCAAGCGTGCAGACGGCGAAAAATCTCATTCCATGATTCCTGACAATGTGTCCCCGAAGCTCAGACGCCCTGCAGAATATAAATCAAGGGCTTCCTTGGCAAGGAACGCACCGAAACCACGACGCTCGCTTCCGCGGCAAAGCTCTTGCCGAACCCATCGCCGAACATTTGCAGGAAATTCGTGACCGGCGGCCCGCGCCGGTGCATCGGCAGGATCAGCGCGGAGCGTAGCCGCGTCACCACGCGGCTCATGCTTTCCGCACCCATCGTCAGGCCGCCATCGACGGGAACCATCAGGATATCCAGGCGACCGATCTCGGCATAGTCGGTATCGTCGAGTTCATGATGCAAGTGGCCGAGATGGCCGATGCAGAGACCTGCAACTTCGAAAATGAAGATGGAGTTACCGTCCGGCTCCATCGTTCCGCCACTGGCGCGAATGTCGGTCGTCACATTGCGGATATAGGTGTCGCCGACGACGAGATCGTGGTCCGCCGGCCCGCC
Organism: Hyphomicrobiales bacterium; assembly: GCA_900474095.1. Taxonomy (GTDB): domain Bacteria; phylum Pseudomonadota; class Alphaproteobacteria; order Rhizobiales; family Rhizobiaceae; genus Pararhizobium. The sequence continues at coordinate 51,834 of UCOA01000058.1, forward strand.
GTCGTCACCCCACCCATGCAGCACATGCTTGATCGCCGGGTCGGGCGCCAGCGTATGGTGGCTGGAGTGCGCCTTGTTCATCGTCACCACGTCCGGGGTCTTGGGCGGTGCATACCAGCCGCTATAGTCGGTCGCGATCGAAACACCGCCGGGCGTCTCGATGAGAAAAGTCGAGTGGCCGATGTAGGTGATCTTCACCTCGTCGCTGACGACGGCTTGCACGTTCAGCGCAGCCCACGGCTTGAAACTGGCAAAGGTGACATCGGGAAGCGCCTCGGCGATCGCCTGGCACTGGCTGACTGGTGCCGCTTGCGCATGGGCCGACATCAGCCCGAGAAAATGCAGGAAAGCGATGGCAGCAAAAGGGAGGAGGATATGTCGCAACATCATGCACCCCGCAGTCAAGGATTTGCATGGGCCTTGAGGATAGGCAAGATGGACGCAACGTCCAGCAGCGATTGTGCGCGGCTGCTCACAATCGCGTCATTGCGTTCTCGCTCGCCGAGGCGATTTCATACCCAGAACGCCGGTATCGTCTCCGCCAGCCTTGGGCCGATCCGGAGCGGCGCGATGTTTTCCGCAAGGCCCGTGCGATCGGAAATCTCGACGCCGACGCCACAGATGGTGGCCGGGCCCGACGCCGCCTCGAAGCGGCCCTTCGGCATTTTCGAGATAAAGCGGTTCAGCGGCTCTTCCTTCTCCATGCCGAGCGAGGAGTCGTAATCGCCGCACATGCCGGCATCCGACATGTAGGCGGTGCCGCCATTGAGGATCTGGTGGTCGGCGGTCGGCACATGCGTATGGGTGCCGACGACGAAGCTGGCGCGGCCGTCGACGAAATGGCCGAAGCACTGCTTTTCGCTGGTCGCTTCCGCGTGGAAATCGAAGATGACGGCGTCGGCCTGTTCCTTCAGCGGACAGGCGTCAAGAATGGCTTCCGCCGCCTTGAAGGGATCATCCAGTTCCGGATGCATGAACACGCGGCCCATGACATTGGCGACGAGCACGCGTGCGCCGTTGCGGGCGAAATAGAGATTGGAGCCGCGACCGGGCGTCCCCGCGGGATAGTTGGCCGGGCGCAGGAACTGGTCGTGCCGCTCGCAGAAGGTAACGGCCTCCTTCTGGTCCCAGACATGGTTGCCGGTCGTCACGACATCGGCGCCGGCATTGATGGTTTCGAGAAAGATATCTTCGGTGATGCCGAAGCCGCCGGCAGCATTCTCGCCGTTGACGATGACGAAATCGAGCTTCAGATCGCTGATCAGACCGGGCAATCGGTCCCAGACCGCCGTTCGGCCGGTCTTGCCAACCATGTCACCCAGAAACAAAAGTCTCATATTTGCTTATTCCTAGCCCAAAGATCCTGAGCCCGCTTTCGGTCAGCAGGGCGTCCAGCGCCACATCGTGCGGCTCTGCGGGCACTGATGCCACTTCCTGGCAGTCGAATGCAATCCCGATCAGTCTCGGCATATGGCCTTTCCGGCGCAGACGCTCGATTGCGCGGTCGTAATATCCGGCGCCGTAGCCAATCCTGTGACCGGTTCTGTCGAAGGCCGACAGCGGCACCAGCATAATGTCGGGATCAAGCACCGGCGCATCCTCGCCCGGGCCGGTGGTGCCGAAACCGGTTTCGACGATCGGAGCACCGGGCACGAGTTCGCGAAAAACAATAGTCTTCTTGTCGAGAATGACGGGAAGGCACAGCCGCGCGCCGCGCTCGCGCAGGCGTGTCATCAGCGGCCGAATATCGACTTCCGAGCGGATCGGCCAGAAGCCGGAAATCACCTGCCCGGGCTCGAACTCGATGACGTCACCGGCATGGTCGAGCATTCTAAGGCTGGCTTTCATGCGTGCGTCCGGCGTCATCGCATCGCGCAACTCCAGCCGCTCCATTCGCAGCGCAGCCTTCAGTTCCCTCGGTGTCATGCACATACCCTCTTACAGCGAATGTCCATTTCTAGTGCATCCAACCGGCAGAGGGAAACCGCGCGCCGTCGCTTGTACAACTTTTTGCGACGAAGCCGTCTCTTTCTCATCTGGCATGCCATGAGCGGTCTGTTCTGCATGCGATGCTTCGTTGCTGCCCGTGCCTGCCTGTGCTTTTGGGGGGCGGCAAGCTTGCAGGTCGGCAATGTCGACGAAGCGATTTTTCGGGCCACCCCATAAACCCGACTTCATAACATCCAGAAGCGATGCCGTACGCCTGTTTCAGCCCGATGCCGCCTGCTATCGACGTCGGTCTTGTCGATCCCCATATCATCGAACAAATACGCGTTCTCGCGCCGTGATATCTCCGCCAGGGCTTGCCCCGCCAGGCGCCCTGCCCACCATTCCTCAATGCCGCGCCAAAAAAACTCGGTCATTCTGACGGACCGTCGCCGTGCCCTGTGATCGTGCTTCATATCCGAAACTCCGAGATGTTCTCGCAGAGTATCGGACTTGCGTTGACATCAATCCAACGAATTGACAAGATGTCTGTCATTAGAAAACATGATGGCCAACGCGATGTTTCCTCCTCTTGAAAGCGATCTTCTGAGAACCTTCGTTGCCGTGGCCGAAAGCGGCAATTTTACGAAGGCCGGGGAGACGGTCGGCCGAACCCAATCGGCCATCAGCATGCAGATCAAGAAGCTGGAGGACATCCTCGGCGAGCCGCTGTTCGAGCGCGGATCGCGCGGCGTCAACATGACAGGCCACGGTGCGCGGCTTCTCGACAATGCCCGCCGAATCGTTTGCCTTCTCGACGACACCGCCGCATCCATCCGGTTGCCCGCGCTCGACGGTTCGGTGAAAATCGGAATTTCGGAGGAATACATCAACTCGACCTTGCCGAAGGCGCTCGGCGCCTTCGCCGCCATTCACCCGGGCGTCGAGGTCACTGTGCAGCAGGGTGTCTCGATGTCCAATCTGGCGGCGCTCGAGGCGGGCGAAATCGATATCGCCGTCGTGTTCGAACCCGGCGGCCACGCGAAGAACGAAGTCCTCATGGTCGATCCAACCGTCTGGGTGACGTCGGACCAGCACCAAATCCACGGGCGCAAGCCGGTGCCTATCGCCACCTATTCCTATCTGAAAGGCGGGTGGTGCGACGCTCTGGCGCTGAAGAGCCTGAAGAGACGCGGCATCGAAAGCCGCGTGGCCTATATCAGCCGCACCAGCAATGGCCTGATCGCCGCCGTGACATCCGGCCTCGCCATCGCTCCGCTGACCCGCAGCAGCATCCCAGCCGGGTGCCGAGAACTGATCGCCGCAGACGGCTACGACGTCATCGACTTTTCAAGTGTGGTGCTGAAGACAAAGGCGAGAAATGCGAACAACAGGATTGTCGAAAGCATGGCCAACGCCATTCGCGAGGCTTTCCGCGCTCCGGCGGCCCATAGCTGACTTTCGTCAAAAAAAGAGAAAAGCGCGATCCACACAGCCGGTGGATGGTTTACGATCCTGGGTGCCTACAAACGTAGGTGGGCGCCATGTGACCTAGCCCACGGGCCAGGTCAGGGACAGCTCCCGTGGATCGAGTATGGCCCCAGGGATTGTGGTGTCCTGTCGGGAAGCGCAGACCGCACCGGCAATATAGAGTGCGTTGGAGGCTTGCGCCAGTACCCACACCCAACTTCTCAAATTCAGTTGGCGGGAGCAGCCTTGCCGGAAAGCTTTGCCGCGATGCCGTGGATCTGCGTCGTCACCTCTGACAGCACCGAGGCCAGTACCTCTTCTGCCTTCTGCTGGTCGGCCAGGCTCGCATCGCGTCCCTGCTTCAGGTTGTCGGTTTCCGTCTCCAGGCTTTTCAGCTTGCGGTTCACTTCGCTGAGTTCGTCCATCACCATGATGCCGGCCATGACGGTCAGCCTGAGGTCGCCGATTTCGCCGAATTGGGATTTCAGATGGCTGACATACTGGTCGAAGCGGTTGGCCAGCTCGGTCAGATGATCTTCTTGGCCTTCTTCGCATGCCATGCGATAGGCCTTGCCGTCGATCGTCACCGTTACTTGCGCCATTCCCGTCACCCTGCCCGCAGGCGGACCCACGCGTCAGCGGTCCAGCACTGCCCTTATCGTTTCCATGGCCGTCACCAGACGGCGCGAGACTTCACGGTTGACTTCCTCGAGACGGTTGGCGCGAAATTGCGACTGATCGAGCTCCTGCGCCAGCCTTGACCGGTCGACATTGACCCGGCGAACCTCGCCTTCGATTTCACCGCGGTCACGCTCCCGGTCGAAGCGCCCGTCAATGGCATTCTCGAGGCTGCTGACTGCGTTGCGCAACTCCTCGATCGCCGCCTTGACTGTCTTTCCTGCCGTCATCACGCTTTCCCGATACGCACCAGACCGCCTCGAATCGCCATCCGGCCTCTGTATTTCAAGCTCGTTACATTCTTAGACCCATTCGGCATGTCTCCACAACGGAAAGGGCTTCGCAGCTCCTCAGAAGCTGTGGATCACGTTCCTTTAGGTCGATTTGCATCGCTTGCGGCACCTGATCTTCTCCGATGGACAGCGGTCGAAAAAGGCTCTGCCGAGGTGCTCAAAATGGCCGTATTTGTTGACTCCGTCGAAGCAGGTGCTATGTGTCACCCGCTTTCTTGTACGGTCTTTGGAGGATAGAGACCGTTCCCTGTCCACCGAACTCAAGCGGAACAGTCAATGATCTCTCGCGAACAACATGACCGGATGGCAAATGCGATCCGTTTCCTTTCCATGGATGCCGTCGAAAAGGCCAATTCCGGTCATCCAGGCCTGCCGATGGGCGCTGCCGATGTGGCGACGGTTCTATTCTCCCGTTACCTGAAGTTCGATCCGAAGGCCCCGCTCTGGGCGGACCGCGACCGCTTCGTGCTGTCGGCCGGCCACGGCTCCATGCTGATCTATTCGCTACTTCATCTGACCGGCTACGAAGACATGACGATGGAGGATCTCAAGCTGTTCCGCCAGCTCGGCTCGAAGACCGCCGGTCACCCGGAATACGGCCACGCGTCCGGTATCGAGACGACCACCGGCCCGCTCGGCCAGGGTATTGCCAATGCCGTCGGCATGGCGATCGCCGAGCGCAAGCTCGCCGAAGAATTCGGCAGCGACCTGCAAAACCACCATACTTATGTCCTCTGCGGCGACGGCTGCCTGATGGAAGGCATCAGCCACGAGGCGATCGCGCTCGCCGGCCATCTGAAGCTCAACAAGCTCGTCCTCTTCTGGGACGACAACAACATCACCATCGACGGCGCCGTAAGCCTCTCGGATTCGACCGACCAGATTGCCCGCTTCCAGGCCGTTCACTGGAACACGATCCGCGTCGACGGCCACAATCCAGAGGAGATCGCAGCCGCCATCGAGGCTGCACAGAAATCCGATCGCCCGACCTTCATCGCCTGCAAGACCGTCATCGGCTTCGGCGCCCCGAACAAGGCCGGTACGCATAAGGTTCACGGTTCCCCGCTCGGTGCCGAGGAAATCGCCGCAACCCGCAAGGCGCTCAACTGGGAAGCCGAAGCCTTTACCGTCCCGGCCGACATTCTCGAAGCATGGCGCGCAGCCGGCAAACGTTCCGTTGGCGCACGCAGGGAATGGGAAGGCCGCCTGGATGCGACCGAGACGGCCAAGAAATCCGAATTCACCCGCCGCTTCGCCGGCGAACTGCCTGGTAACCTCGATGCCGCCGTCGACGCCTACAAGAAGAAGATCGCCGAAAACCCGCCGACGGTCGCAACCCGCAAGGCCTCCGAAGACGCGCTTGAAGTCATCAATGGCACGCTGCCCGAGACGCTCGGCGGCTCGGCTGACCTGACGCCGTCGAACAACACCAAGACCAGCCAGATGAAGTCGATCACCCCGAGCGATTTCTCCGGCCGCTACATGCACTGGGGCATCCGCGAACACGGTATGGCTGCTGCCATGAACGGCATCGCGCTGCACGGCGGTCTCATTCCCTACTCCGGCGGCTTCATGATCTTCACGGACTACTGCCGTCCGTCGATCCGCCTCGCGGCCTTGATGGGCATCCGGGTCATCCACGTCCTGACACATGATTCCATCGGCGTCGGCGAAGATGGCCCGACGCACGAGCCGATCGAGCACATGGCCGCCCTGCGCGCCATTCCGAACCTCCTCATGTTCCGTCCGGCCGACGCGGTTGAAACCGCCGAATGCTGGCAGCTGGCGCTCAAGGAGCAGCATCGTCCGTCCGGTCTGGCGCTCACTCGACAGAACCTTGCGCCGTCCCGCCTGAAGTACGACGCTGAAAACCTCTGCGCCAAGGGGGCTTATGAACTGGTTGCCGCCGACAATGCCAAGGTTTCAATCTTTGCATCAGGCTCGGAAGTCGAACTCGCCGTCAAGGCAGCGGCCGACCTGAACGGCAAGGGCATCGCTGCCCGTGTCGTCTCCGTGCCCTGCTTCGAACTCTTCGCCGAACAGCCGGAAGCCTATCGCAAAGCCGTCATCGGCAATGCGCCGGTAAAGATCGCCGCCGAAGCGGCTGTCCGTCAGGGCTGGGACTATTTCATCGGCTCGGATGGCGATTTCATCGGCATGCACTCCTTTGGAGCATCCGGCCCGGCCAAGGATCTGTTCAAGCATTTCGGCATCACGGCAGAGGCGATCGTAGCCGCCGCCGAAAAGAAGCTCGCCTGATTTTCCTTCACAGGGCGCCACCCAGCGCGCCCTGTTTTCCACACCGAGACCTTAGACAGGGAGAGACCTGAAATGACTGTAAAAGTTGCCATCAACGGCTTTGGCCGCATCGGCCGCAACGTCCTTCGCGCCATCGTCGAATCCGGCCGCACCGACATCGAAGTCGTTGCCATCAACGATCTCGGCCCTGTCGAGACCAATGCTCACCTCCTTCGCTACGATTCGATCCACGGCAAGTTTCCGGCTGACGTGAAAGTCGAAGGCGACACGATCATCGTTGCTGGCGGCAAGCCGATCAAGGTCACGGCGATCAAGGACCCGGCAACCCTGCCGCATGGCGCAATGGGCGTCGACATCGCGCTCGAATGCACCGGCATCTTCACCGCCCGCGACAAGGCCGCCCTGCATCTTCAGGCCGGCGCCAAGCGCGTCATCGTTTCGGCACCGGCCGACGGTGCTGACCTGACCGTCGTCTTCGGTGTCAACCACAACGAACTGACTAGGGAACACCTGGTCATCTCCAACGCATCCTGCACGACCAACTGCCTGGTTCCGGTCGTCAAGACCCTGGACGACGTCGTGGGCATCGACCATGGCTTCATGACGACGATCCATTCCTATACCGGCGACCAGCCGACGCTCGACACGATGCACAAGGATCTGTACCGCGCCCGCGCAGCCGCCCTGTCGATGATCCCGACATCGACCGGCGCCGCCAAGGCCGTCGGCCTCGTGCTGCCGCACCTCAAGGGCAAGCTCGACGGCACTTCGATCCGCGTCCCAACCCCGAACGTCTCGGTCGTCGACTTCAAGTTCGTCGCCAAGCGCGACACGACGGTTGCGGAAATCAACGGTGCGATCAAGGCAGCCTCGGACGGCGCGCTCAAGGGTATCCTTGGCTACACCGACGAGCCGCTGGTTTCGCGCGACTTCAACCATGACAGCCATTCCTCGATCTTCGCCAACGACCAGACCAAGGTTCTGGAAGGCAAGTTCGTGCGTATCCTCAGCTGGTACGACAATGAATGGGGCTTCTCCAACCGCATGGCCGACACGGCCGTTGCAATGGCAAAGCTGATCTAAAGTCATGTTTCGCGCCCTTTCCCCAACAACGGTACGCTGGCGTCCGCTTGAGGGGGAAGGGCTCGAACACCTGACGATCGGGCCGGTCGATGGCGCGGGCCTCCGCGCGTCAAGCGTGCTGATCGGCGAGCGCGGCGGCCGCCCCTATGGTGTCCGCTATATTGTCGACTGTGATCCGCATTGGATCGTCCTCGCCTTGACCATCGAAACGACCGAGGGCCAACAGCTTTCACTCATGTCCGACGGCAAGGGCCACTGGCGCGATGCGGACGGTAGCGCCCTCCCTGTCTTTGACGGCTGCATCGATATCGATCTTGCCGGCACGCCCTTTACCAATACGTTGCCCATTCGCCGCCTCGGCCTGAAGCCTCAGGACGGCACCGCCAAGCTCACCATGCTCTATGTGCCCTTCGACACGTTCGAGCCCTTTCCCGATGGCCAGAACTACACTTGCCTCGCAGAAGACCGGCTCTATCGCTACGAGGCGGAAGATCGTTCCTTCACTGCGGATCTGCCGGTGGACGAGGACGGGCTGGTGACGGATTATCCCACCCTTTTCCAGAGACTGTGACCGGAGACCGATCATGACTTTCAAGACCCTCGACGACCTCACCGACATCGCCGGCAAGCGCGTGCTTGTGCGCGTCGATCTCAACGTTCCAGTCAAGGACGGCCACGTGACGGACGCAACCCGCATCGAGCGCGTCGTGCCGACGATCCGCGAACTCTCGGAAAAGGGTGCCAAGGTCATCCTGCTTGCCCATTTCGGCCGCCCGAAAGGTGAACCGGTGGCCGACATGTCGCTGTCGCTGATCGCGCCCGCCGTAGAGGATATTCTCGACCAGCGCGTCCATTTCGCCACCGACTGCATCGGCGAGAACGCAGCGGCGGCCGTGGCAGGCATGAACGACGGCGATGTCCTCCTCATGGAAAACACCCGCTTCCACAAGGGCGAAGAAAAGAACGACGCGGATTTCACCAAGGCGCTCGCCGCCAATGGCGATATCTACATCAATGACGCCTTTTCTGCCGCCCACCGCGCGCATTCCTCGACGGAGGGCCTTGCCCATCTGCTGCCCGCCTATGCCGGCCGCACCATGCAGGCGGAACTCGAGGCTCTCGAAAAAGGTCTCGGCAATCCGAAGCGTCCGGTCGTTGCCATCGTCGGCGGCGCCAAGGTCTCGACCAAGATCGACCTCTTGATGAACCTCGTGAAACAAGTTGATGCCCTCGTCATCGGCGGCGGCATGGCCAATACCTTCATCGCCGCGCGCGGCACCAATGTCGGCAGATCGCTCTGCGAACATGACCTTGCCGGCACCGCCAAGCAGATCATGACGGAAGCCGCGTCCGCCGGCTGCGCCATCGTGCTTCCGGTCGACGGCGTCGTCGCCCGCGAATTCAAGGCTGGCGCCGACAATGAAGTGGTCGATATCGAAGCGATCCCGGCCGACGCCATGGTACTCGACGTCGGGCCGAAGTCGATCGCTGCCGTCAATGACTGGGTGAGCAAGGCCGAAACGCTCGTCTGGAACGGCCCGCTCGGCGCCTTCGAGATCGCGCCTTTCGACAAGGCGACCGTTGCCGTTGCCAAGCACGCGGCCGCCCGCACCAAGAGCGGCGTGCTCGTCTCCGTCGCCGGCGGCGGCGATACAGTCTCGGCGATGAACCACGCCGAGGTGGCCGACGATCTCAGCTATGTCTCCACCGCAGGCGGCGCCTTCCTCGAATGGATGGAGGGCAAGCCGCTCCCGGGCGTCGACATCCTTCACCAGCAGAAGTAAACGAGCCTCGCTGCGGCAACCGCTTGTAGTTTCCATCTCCCCGGCCCTGCGCCGGGGTTTTTTTGTTGCACCGCATCTGTATTTGGATGGGCGCAAAATAATCTCAACATTTCAAACGATTAAATTTATTTTAATCGTTTTAAAGAATTTAACTTTCGTTTTCCTTGCCCTATTCTTCTGCTATCGGCGAGCTGTAGGACAATCAGGAGAATGCATATGAGCGAAAGACTTGAAGACATTGCAGCAGCCATGGTGGCGACCGGCAAGGGCCTGTTGGCAGCAGACGAATCCACTGCGACGATCGGCAAGCGCTTCGACACGATCGGCCTTGCATCGACCGAAACATCGCGCCGCGACTATCGCGAGATGCTGTTTCGCTCCGACGAGGCCATGAAGGCCTGTATTTCGGGCGTGATCCTCTATGAGGAGACCCTGTTCCAGAAGGCGGCAGACGGCACACCCTTCGTCGACATCATCCGCGCTGCGGGCGCCGTTCCCGGCATCAAGGTCGATACCGGCGCAAAGCCGATGGCAAAATTCCCGGGCGAGACGATCACCGAAGGCCTCGACGGCCTCGCCGGCCGCCTGAAGACCTATTATGACGCCGGTGCCCGTTTTGCTAAATGGCGCGGCGTGATCTCCGTATCCGACATCTTGCCGAGCTTCGGCGCGATCAAGGCCAATGCGCAGGCACTGGCCCGTTACGCAGCCCTCTGCCAGGAAGCCGGCATCGTCCCGATCGTCGAACCGGAAGTGCTGATGGACGGCGCACCCGGCAACCACTCAATCGATCGTTCAGAAGAAGTCACCGAAGAGACGTTGCGCATCGTGTTCGAGGAACTGAGCGATGCCCGCGTCAGCCTCGAAGGCATGATCCTCAAGCCGAGCATGGTCATCGATGGAAAGAAGGCTCGGCAGGCATCGGTCGCCGAGGTCGCCGAGCGCACGCTGAAAGTCCTGAAGCGCACCGTTCCCGCCGCCGTTCCCGGCATCGCCTTCCTCTCCGGTGGCCAGTCGACGGAAGAGGCCACGGCGCATCTCTCCGCCATGAAGGCCGGCTCCGACCTGCCGTGGGGCATGACCTTCTCCTATGGCCGCGCACTGCAAACCGAGGCTCTGACGGCCTGGAGCGGCAAGCCGGAAAACGTCGCTGCCGGCCAGCGCGCTTTTACGCACCGCGCAAAGATGTGCAGCCTTGCTGCAACTGGCGGCTGGAAGAAGGAATTCGAACAGGCCGCCTGATTTAAAGTTACAGGGAGGGGAGAAAGCCCGGTCCGCGCAAGTGGCCGGGCTTTCTTTACCGGTATCTGCCCGTGCTTTCTCATAGGGCAGTCGATGGTCTCCGCGCCGTCCTTCAACGAACGCGAATCTCAATTGTCCGGGTGACAAGAACGCGCTTCGTCCAGATTTCGCTCTCCTTTATCTCCTGAACTGGTCTCATCGGAACGGGAGCAGGCAGCCATGGACAGCATCAACTATGTTACCGTCGATGTTTTCACCGGTGAACGGTTTTCCGGAAACCAGCTTGCGGTGATCCCCGATGCACTTGGGCTGTCCGATACGCAGATGCAGCAGATCGCCGCTGAATTCCGTTATTCCGAAGTTACCTTTGTGCTTCCGCCGAAAAATCCCGCCAACACGGCGCGGGTGAGGATTTTCACGCCGACAATGGAAATCCCCTTCGCCGGCCATCCGAATGTCGGTACCGCCTTCGTGCTCGGCGGCCAGACAGATGTTTTCGGAAAGGCGTCTGGGGATGTCCTTCGTTTCGAAGAAAAGGCGGGTATCGTCGAGGCGGCGCTACTTCGCGACGACGGACGTGTCGCCGGTGCCAGCATTCTCGCGCCGGAGCCGCTATCGGTGGGGCGGCAAATCGACAGCGACACCGTCGCGCGCTGCGCCTCCATCAGCGCCGGCGAGATTCGCACGGAGACCCATGTTCCCGTCATCGCCTCCGTCGGCCTGCCATTCGCGTTCGCCGAGGTCTCAGACCTGGAAACGCTCGCGCGTGCCTGCCCCAACACCGCTTCCTTTGCCGAGGCCGACCGGCGATTCTCGCGCGAGGGCGAGCAGTTCGCGCTGTTTCTCTATACACGCCTGCCCGACACTCCGTGGCACCTGCGCGCCCGGATGTTTGCGCCGCTCGACAACATCATCGAGGATCCGGCGACCGGAAGCGCCTCTGGGGCACTGGGCGCGCTTCTCGCCTCGCTACAGCCGGCCAGCGACCTCGACATCAACATCACTGTCGAGCAGGGCGTCGAAATGGGACGCCGGAGCCTGATAGAATTGAACGTGCATAAGTCGGACGGGTTGGTTCGCAGCGTGCGGATGGCCGGGCGCTGCGTGGCAGTCATGCGCGGCAACGTCAGCCTCTAGGGGCGGACGAGCACCGTTACCATCATTACCCCGATCGCGAAAACAGCGATCTTCCAGAAGTCACGACGCTGGCGCAGTCCCGGCAGGTTGAGCGGCTTCAGCAACTGGATCACCATGGCCAGAAGCAAGAGTACCGTTAACGCTTTCGACATTGTTTTCTCATTTGTGGAAAAGAACTCGGCAGGACTTCAAGCCGTCACACGCGCGTCACTTTTGCGCGCGAACAGGGTTAGAACGCCTTTTCCAATCTCACTCAATAAAAATTTCCGGCTGGCAATTGTGGTGGCATCGCCCTACCTTTCCGCGCAACCCGGAACCAGCGGATTTCACATGAGAAAAAACCTTCTTCCCGTCACCTCACTTCTGCTTGGGACGCTGTTTCTCTTCCTTGGAAATGGATTGCACAGCCTGTTGCTGCCGGTGCGCGGCACGACAGAAGGGTATTCGACGACGCTGCTCGGCCTGCTCGGCACCTCCTGGGCAAGCGGCTTCGTGCTCGGCTGCCTGCTCGCGCCGACCATCGTCAAGCGCGCCGGCCATGTGCGCGCCTTCAGTTGCTTTGCGTCCATATTGGCGATCATCGCGCTTTTGACCGGCATTCTCGTCGATCCGATCTGGTGGGTGGTACTACGCGCCTTTACCGGCTTCTCGACGGCCGGAACCTCGATGATCATCGAAAGCTGGCTGAACGAGCGCGCCACCAATGAAAGCCGCGGCGCGATCTTCTCGCTCTACATCGCCATTACCCTGATGGGTGTCGTCGGCGGCCAGCTGATGATCCCTTTCGGCGATACATCGACGACGCTGTTCTTCATGTGCGCCGGCATCGTCTATTGCCTGGCAATGCTGCCGACGCTCCTGTCGACTGCCGCCTTGCCTCAACCGCTGAAGCAGGTCAGCCTCGACCTGCCGGCGCTCTATCGAAACTCGCCGATCTCCTTTCTCGGCATCCTGCTCGTCGGCATCGCCAACGGCGCTTATGGTACGCTCGGCGCAGTCTTCGGCCGTCAGGTAGGACTTACCGATAGCAACGTCGCGCTGATGATGAGTACGACGATCTTCGCGGGCGCCGTGATGCAGTTTCCCGCGGGGCGCCTCTCGGACATGATCGACCGGCGCTACGTGCTGGCCGCCCTTGCAGCCGTCGCCGCGATTGCCGGCGCACTGATCTTCCTGGTCGAGCCGACCGGCGTCGTACTCCTGATCGCGCTCGTCGGCGTCTACGGCGCGACCGCCAATGCGCTCTATCCGATCGCCGTCTCGCATGCCAACGACTTCGCCACGCCGGAGGACTTCGTCAAGATCTCAGGTGGGCTGCTCTTGCTCTACGGCATCGGCACCATCATCGGCCCGACCATCGGCGGCCCGATCATGACCGTCACCGGCCCCTATGGCCTGTTCATGATCACTGCCTGCGCCCATGTGCTGATCACTGCCTATGCGATCTTCCGCAGTCGCATGCGCGCCGCAGTACCGGCATCGGAACGTGACGCCTACTCGCCCGTCAATGCCGGTACGGGGACGACGCCAGAGAGCCTGCAATTGTCGCCGCGCGCAGCCCCACTTGAGGAACAGAGCAACGACGTGCCCGAACGGAGGTCAGCATGAGCCTGTTTGACGACGATCATCCAAAGAAACAACCGGTCCACGAAATCGGCTGCGACCTTTCCCTTCTGTCGGCCGACGAACTTTCAGCGCGCATCGACGTGCTGAAACAGGAAATCGAGCGGCTTGACAAGGAAAGAGCAAACAAGTCGGCGAGTAAATCGGCGGCCGAAGGTTTCTTTCGTTCGTGAGCCCCGGCTTGGCTGATATGAAGTCCAATCCGATTGCCGGTAACAGGATGATATATCGTCGTGAATCCGGCAGCCGTAACGCTTCATTAAGCCTTATAAGCTATTACTAACGCATCCAGATCGCTCTGGACTCAGACAATTTCCAGGTTTGGCGAATGGTCTGATTTTTTCTCCCTGTTTTACCTTGAGAGCCGCTTTTGCGGCTCTTTTTTTGCCTTTTTTTCCCCATCAGTCAGAGAATTGTGGAGATTAACCCTTTATTAAGAATAGGCTTGCGCGAAATGCGCTATGGGATCATGTTCAAATTATAGAACGAGCGGCCGGAAACTTACTGTTAACCCGTTCGTTACCCTACCGAGTTGATGCGTTTAACCAGGGAAATCAGACCATGTCCGAACGGGGATTGAATACTGTGAGCTTCGCGGGACACGCTGCTTCTTCGGCGCAGTTCAAGGCTCTCTATGCGGAAGGCATGGGCCTGGTTGAAGAGACCGCGAGCTACCTCGACGGCCCTGGTCGCGCCGCCTCCAAGGTTCTGCCGCGCATGGCATCAGTTCTCTACGCAGCGGAATCGATGCGCCTCACCACCCGCCTGATGCAGATGGCTTCCTGGCTGCTCTTGCAGCGCGCCGTCAACAACGGCGAAATGAACCGCGAACAGGTCCTGTCGGAAAAGAACAAGGTCCGTCTTGATAGTTTCAACGTCGATCGCACGGCACCGGGCTGGAACGACCTGCCGGAAGGTTTCCGCGATCTGATCGACCGCTCTCTGCGCCTGCAGAACCGCGTCGCCCTGCTCGACCGCGAAATTTACCGCCCGCAGGAAGCCCAGAACTTCACGCCCGACAACCAGAATGGCGTCAAGGCACAGCTCACCCTGCTGCAGACCGCTTTTGGAACCAATTGACCGGAGCGTGGCAGGTAGCCAAATGCTTCAAACCCGGCCGTTGTGCCGGGTTTTTGTATTTTTGAGATGCTTAAGCGGCGCAAGACGACCAACAGCAGTGAACCGTTGCCCGGTCCGGCCGACTTGTGCGAGCAGGATCACGGCTTTTCACGCCGATGGCATTTTGTCGAATTTCCGCAGGGTTGGATCGACGTGGTCCCATGCGTAGCCGCGCACGTTATACGTCACCAGCTGCGGCTTGTATTGGCTTGGGTCGTCGAGGCTCCCGGCGTGCACGGTGAAAAGGTCCGGCGTCGCTGAGAACGTCAAATACACCGGTGACCCACAGCTGGGGCAGAACGCCCGTGTCTTGACGTTACCGCTGTCGCTAACGATGTCCCAATGCTTCGCTTCGCCTTCGAGTTTCACGTTCCTCTTGTCCGCAAAGGTCAGGTAGGATCCGTGCCCGGTGCCGCTCTTGCGCTGACAGTCGCGGCACTGGCAATCGTTCATCACCAACGGTTCGGCCGAAATTTCATAGCGGATCGCACCGCAGGCGCATCCGCCCGTATAAGCTCTGCTCATATCGTCTCTCCTATAAAGTGCTGTTGGAATGTTCCGAAGGTATGGAGCGTTTTCGGCAGAACATCTGGCCACGCGTTAGCACTCGCTCAGGGCGACCAAGCCGCCCTTTGCGTAAATGCATTGCAGGCAGATCCAATCGATCACGCCACGATAACCGCTCGCTCAGCCTTTGTCGTACTCGTCGTGGCGGCGCCACCAGATGCCCTCTTCGTTGCGCCCCTTGGGCGCACGGTCGAGCCATTGGTACATGCCCCAGAGCCCATCCAGTCCGCGCGCATAGGCGGAATAGGTGTGATAGACGACACCGTCTTCGAGAACGAAGGCGCTCATGCCCGGCCTCTCGCGCGCGAACGTGGCTGCGTCTGTTCCGCTCATGGCCGCTGCGGTCGCAGGACCGTCGGGTGTCGAACGGGAGGGTATCTCAGGCGCTTCACCGCCCCCGAGCTTCGGCGCCGGCTCGCGCCGGTAGTTGTATTCGACTGTCCCGTCGCGCTGTTGCTGCTCGGTGAGCGACACGTTGAAATCGAAGTTGAAGTCGCTGCCGAACGAGGACGCCCAGGGAAACGTCCACCCCATCCTCTGCTTGTACGCCTGCAGCTTTGCAAGCGGCGCCCGCGATACCGCAGAAAACGCGACGTCATGATTTGTCAGGTGGACGACGAAGCCATTGAACCCGTCCGCGATAGACGAACAGGACGGACATCCCGCCTTGTAGTCGGGGCCTAACATGAAGTGATAGACGAGGAGCTGCGAGCGCCCTCTGAAGAGATCTGACAGCGAGGCGTTCCCCTCGTCAGTCTCGAAACGATACTCCTTGTCGATCCGGACCCAAGGCAATTCCTGCCGTCGCCGCGCGAGCGCGTCGCTGCGCCGCGTTAGATCCTTCTCCTCCTTGAGCAGTGCGACGCGGGCCTCCAGCCACTCATCGCGGGAAACGACCTGATGCTGCATGGTTTCCTCCTGTGTGTCGAATGCTTGTGCATGGAGGCGGTCCATTCCGGTCAAACCGCCGGGCGCCTGTCGAACCCGCTTTCGCAAACGCGCGTCAATGCCGCAGCTTCGAGGTTGCCTGTTCCGCAGCGACGGCGTCGAGGTTTCGGACAACCTTCTTCCAACCTTCGCTCATGCTCTTGAAGGCAGTGTCGTTCTTCGGCAGCACGAAACCGGAGTGGATGAGGCGAAGACGCGTCCCACTTTCAACCCTGGAAAGGATGAACGTAACGACGGTGTCCAGCCGTGAGCCATATCCGACGTTTTCCTCGTGTCCGCCTTTCCAGGCATAGACGAAGCGCTCGTAAGGTATCACTTCCAGTACCTGGCAGCGAATGACCCCGTCCCAGGCGCCGGCCGCCGTCGTCTGGAAGGTGAACTGCTTGCCCTCCACCGCCTCGAATCCTGTCGGCGCCATTATCCAGCGAGCCATAAGTTCGCCGGATGTCAGCGCCGGCCATATCGTCTCCGGCGCATGCGGGAAGACCTCGTCGACCACGATGTCTTGCGTGTCGGACTTCAAAGCGGCATCGGTCATGGATCGATCTCCTTGAGCAAGGTTCTGAGATTTGCGAAGCGCTCGCGCCAGAAGACGCCGTAATGGCTCATCCAATCGACGAGCGGGGCGAGACCCTCGGGCTCCGCGCGATAATAGACGTTGCGACCCTCCGGGCGCTCGGCAACCAGACCGGCCTGCTTCAATGACTTGAGATGTTGGGAGATGGCGCCCTGCGTCACGCCGCTCCCGCGTGTCAACTCGACGACCGTAATCTCGTCGGACCGGACGACCCGTTCGAACACGGCTCGCCGCGTCGGGTCGGCGAGTGTGCGCAGGACGGTGGTGATGTTTGCGGCTTGGTTCATGGGGAATCAAATAGCCGATACTAATTGATAAGTCAATACTAATCTTTTTTATCGGAGGAAGCTAGAAACCCCGCCCAGACGACAGTCCCTCTGTCGCCCCCGCCCGAGCCCCAAAACGCAAAAAAGCCCGGACGAACCGGGCTTTCCCAAAATCTGATCCAGCAATGGAAACTTAGAGGCCGAGGCCTTCGAAGCGCTTCTTGAACTTGGAAACGCGGCCGCCGCGGTCCATGAGCTGCTGGTTGCCGCCGGTCCATGCCGGGTGCGACTTCGGGTCGATTTCGAGGTTCATGGTCTGGCCTTCCGAACCCCAGGTCGAGCGGGTTTCGTATTCGGTGCCGTCGGTCATGACAACCTTGATCATGTGGTAAGCGGGATGGATATCAGCCTTCATAACAATCTTCCTGCAAGTTCAAGGGTCCAATTGTCGCAAGCCATTTGCGGGCCATTGCGGCATGGGGACCGAACACGTAAATGAAGCCGCAGACCACTCAAGGGACCACGGCTTCCCAATTTGATGCCGTGCCTATACATGATGGTCGTCTGGATAACAAGTACCGCCGGAGAAGACTTGTGCGAGTTTTGCCGCTTCTTCCGGTATTGGAGGTCATGTGTCGAATGAGGTCGTTCAACCGGCGGGGCGCAGGTCCGTGCGCCCGCTGGCAAAGCTGTTGCCGTATGTCCGGCGCTACCGCAATCTCGTTATCGGTGCCGGCATTTCGCTCGTCGTTGCAGCCGTCACGACGCTGACGCTGCCGATGGCCGTGCGCCGGATGATCGACCACGGTTTCTCCGCCTCCGATTCCGGCTTCATCAATACCTATTTTTCGATGCTGATGGTTCTGGCGATCGTGCTCGCGGTGGCCAGTGCGACCCGCTACTACTTCGTCATCACGCTCGGTGAACGTATCGTCTCGGATTTGCGCCGCGAGGTCTTCGACCATGTCACCCGGCTTTCCCCGTCCTTCTTCGATGTCAACCAGTCCGGCGAGATCGTCTCGCGGCTGACCGCCGATACGACGCAGATCAAATCCGCCGTCGGCGCCACCGCCTCGGTCGCGCTGCGCAACACCATTCTATGTCTCGGCGCCATCGGCATGATGGTCTATACCAGCCCGAAGCTGTCGAGCCTCGTGATCGCCGCCATTCCCGTCATCGTCTTTCCGCTCGTCGGCTTCGGCCGCTCGGTGCGCCGGCGGTCACGCGAGTCACAGGATAGGCTGGCCACCGCGTCGGCCTATGCCGGCGAAGCCATCTCCGCTTCCCGCACCGTCCAGGCCTTCAACGGCGAGGCAGCGGCACAGGCACGCTATGGCAGCGCCGTCGAAAATGCCTATGAGGCAGCGCGCGCCGCCATCAAGGCCCGTTCCATCCTCACCGCCTTTGCCATCACCATGATCTTCGGCAGTGTCGTCGCGGTCCTATGGTTCGGTGCGCAGGATGTTCTGTCCGGCACGCTGTCGGCCGGCACGCTCGGCCAGTTTCTCCTGTACTCGGTCTTCGCCGCCGGCAGCCTCGGCGCGTTGTCGGAGGTCTGGGGCGAACTCTCGCAGGCAGCGGGAGCTGCCGAACGTTTGAGCGAATTGCTGGCTGAACAACCGAACATCACCGCACCTGCCAATCCCGTCGCCATGCCGGAACCGGCGCAGGGTGCGGTCACCTTCGCCGATGTTCACTTCGCCTATCCGTCACGGCCCGGCTACAAGAGCGTCAAGGGCCTGAGTTTCGCCATCAAGCCGGGCGAGACGGTTGCCATCGTCGGCCCCTCGGGCGCTGGCAAGAGCACCGTCTTCTCGCTGCTCTTGCGGTTCTACGATCCGGCCAAGGGCACGGTCCGCGTCGATGACATCGATATCCGCTCGGTTGACCCCGAAGCATTGCGCAGCCGGATCGCCATCGTTCCGCAGGACGTCACGATCTTTGCAGCCACCATCCACGACAACATCGCCTTCGGCCTGCCCAACGCGTCGCGCGACATGGTGCGTGCCGCTGCCGTTGCCGCCCAGGCTGACGAATTCGTTGCAAGGCTCGATCAGGGTTACGATACGCAGGTCGGCGAGCGCGGCATCACGCTGTCCGGCGGCCAGCGCCAGCGCATCGCCATCGCGCGTGCGATCCTGAAAGATGCCCCGGTGCTCCTGCTCGACGAAGCGACCTCGGCACTCGACGCGGAGAGCGAAACGCTGGTACAGAAGGCACTCGACGGGCTGATGCGGGAGCGCACGACGCTCGTTATCGCCCACAGGCTGGCCACCGTGCTCAAGGCCGACCGCATCCTGGTCATGGACCAGGGCAGGATCGTCGAGGAAGGCACGCATGCGTCGCTCGTTCGCCAAGGCGGGCTCTATGCCAAGCTGGCGCGGCTGCAATTCGACTATGACAGTCCCGAAGCAGGCAATGTCGTGACACTTGGGTGAGACCCCCTCTAAATAAAATCGATTGAGGACAACCGTTATCCTTTTCCCGAGGTTGCCCTTCGATGGGGCGACGCTATTGTTGCCGCGGAAACGGCATTCTGCTGTTTTGTTGACTGGCACGTCCTGGGAGGAGAGTTGAATGGCATTATCCTTATTGAAGCGGCGCATGGCACTTGGCCTCGTGTTGATGGCGACATCGGCGCTGGTTTTCGGCGGTGAAGCGCAGGCGCAGGAGTTTCCCGATCGTCCGGTAACGCTGGTCGTCCCCTTCGCAGCCGGCGGCTCGACCGACGTGGTTGCGCGCATTATCGGCCAGAAGATGTCCGACGATCTCGGCCAGCAGGTGATAGTGGAAAACGTTGCGGGCGCCGGCGGCAATCTCGGCGCCGACCGGGTGGCGCGGGCAGAACCCGATGGCTATACGATCCTGATGGGAACGGTTGCGACGCACGCGCTCAATCCGCTGATCCTGAAGACAAAGCCCTACGACCCGGAGAAGGACTTCGCGCCGGTCTCGCTGCTGGTGCTCGTGCCCAACGTGCTCGTGGTCAACCCGGAGCTTCCGGCAAAGAATGTCGCGGAGCTTCTGGCGCTTCTGAAGGCGGCCCCTGAGCAATACTCCTACGCGTCCTCCGGCAACGGCACGCCGCTGCATCTCTCCGGCGAACTGTTCAAGAACATGGCGGGCGTCAGCATGCAACATGTGCCCTACAAGGGATCAGGTCCCGCACTGAACGATGTCATCGGCAACCAGGTACCGATCATGTTCGACAACCTGCCCTCGTCGTCCAGTCACATCAAATCCGGCACGCTCAAGGCTCTGGCGGTAACGACGAAGGAGCGCGCACCCTCTTTCCCGGATGTGCCGACGATCGCCGAAACCATTCCCGGCTATGAGACCTATACCTGGAATGCACTGTTCGCCCCGGCAGGCACCCCGAAGGAAGCGATCGATCGCCTCAACGCTTCGGCCAAAAAAGCGTTGGCAGACCCGGCCGTCGCCGAGAAGATGAACGGCTTCAGCGCCACCATCGTCGCCTCGACGCCGGACGAACTGGCCGCGCATGTGAAGGCCGAACTGGCGAAATGGGGTCCCGTCGTCAAGAACGCCAACGTTCAGATGGATTGATGATATCCCGGAGCTCTCCGGGTAACCGGAGAGCCTTTTCGGCCAAAGCGATCAGGCGCCTATGCTGCGCCCGACGACCCTTCCCGAGAAAATGCAACCGCCAAGGAATGTCCCTTCCAGCGCGTTGTAGCCATGCATGCCGCCGCCGCCAAAACCCGCAACTTCGCCAGCCGCATAAAGGCCGGGAACAGGTTCTCCCGAAAGCTCCAGCACTCGGCCATTGAGATCGGTCTGCAGGCCGCCCAACGTCTTTCGAGTAAGGATATTGAGGCGCACGGCAATAAGCGGCCCAGACTTGGGATCAAGCAGCCGGTGCGGTTTCGCCGTCCGCATCAGTCGGTCGCCCAGATAATTGCGGGCGCCACGGATGGCGGTGACCTGCGCATCTTTCGAAAAGGGATTGTCGATCTCGCGATCGCGCGCCTCGATCTGGTAGCGCAGATGCTCGAGCGAAAGGCGCCCCTCGCCGGAGAGCGCTTTCATTCCCACGACGAGGTCTTCCAGCCGGTCGCGAATGACGAAATCCTCGCCCTTGTCCATGAAGGCCTGCACCGGGCCCGGCGGATTTTTGCCCAAGCGTTTCAGAAGCAGCGGGATATCCTTGCCGGTAAGATCGGGATTCTGCTCGGAACCGGAGAGCGCAAACTCCTTCTTGATGATCGCCTTGGTCAGGATGAACCAGCTATAGTCGGCGCCGCTCTTGCGGATCGCCTTCAAGGTACCGAGCGTATCGAAGCCCGGCATGGATGGTGCGGCTAGACGGTTGCCGTCAGCATCGCACCAGAAGGAGGACGGCCCGGGCAGGATGCGGATGCCGTGGTTCGGCCAGATCGGATCGAAGTTCCGCAGGCCCTCGGTATAATGCCACATGCGATCCTTGTTGATGACGGACCCTCGCGCCTGTTCGGCAATTTCGACCATGCGCCCGTCGACATAGTCCGGCACGCCGCTGATCATGAAGTTCGGAGGCTGGCCGAGCCGATCGACCGGCCATTGTTTGCGCACCAGGTCATGATTGCCCCCGATGCCGCCGGACGAGACGACGACGGCGCCGGCCTCGAACCAAAACTCGTCGACAACCTCGCGTGAGCTGCGCCCGCCCCGCGGCACGCCGTCGGTCTTCAGAACCGATCCCCTTGCGCCAGTGACGGCACCATTGGTCATGATCAGTTCGTCGACCCGATGGCGAAAGCGGAAACGGATGCGGCCCCTGCTTTCCGCCGCCCGCGCCCGCGCGATGAACGGCGCCAGTACGCCCGGCCCGGTCCCCCACGTCACATGGAAGCGCGGCACGGAGTTCCCATGTCCGTGCGCAAGGCCGCCGCCCCGCTCCGCCCAGCCGACGACAGGAAACCATCGCATGCCCTGGCCATGCAGCCAGGCGCGCTTTTCCCCGACGGCAAAATCAAGATAGGCCTCGGCCCAGCGCCGCGGCCAGTAATCCTCCGGGCGGTCGAACTGTGCAGACCCCATCCAGTCCTGCCGCGCCAGCTCGAGAGTGTCGCGAATGCGCAGGCGCCGCTGCTCTGGACTATCGACAAACAGCAAGCCTCCGAGCGACCAGAAAGCCTGGCCGCCCAAATTCTGCTCCCCCTCCTGATCGAGCACGATGACCCTGAGCCCCCGGTCGGCAGCCTCCACGGCCGCGACAAGGCCGGCAAGCCCCGCCCCGATCACCAGAACATCACAATCCATGCCAGTTCTCCAGCAACTCCACCCTGCCCGACATTACGCATACGTAAACGTCAGAGCAATGGAGAAACGGGCGGACCAAACACAGGTTTATGCGCGAGGAATGCCGATCCAGACAGGCGCCGACCCGTTATTTCTCGGTCAGCTTCAGTTCGATGCGGCGGTTCTGCGAGCGCGCGGCCGGACTGTCGCCCTCGGCAATGGGCTGGAATTCGCCAAACCCTGCCGCGGCGAGTCGAGCCGCCGGAACGCCCCTGGAGATCAGGAACTTAACGACGGATGTCGCGCGGGACGAGGAAAGCTCCCAGTTGTCGGCGTAGCGCCCTGCCCCGGAAAGCGGGACATTGTCCGTATGCCCGTCGACCCGGAGGACCCAATTGATCTCCGAGGGAATTTCCTTGGCAAGATCGAGCACGGCCGTGGCAAGCTTGGCCATCTCTTCCTGCCCCTCCGGGTTCAGTTCATTACCACCAGATGGAAACAGCACTTCCGACTGAAAGACGAAGCGATCGCCGACAATACGAATATTTTCACGATCGGACAGGATTTCACGCAGCCGCCCGAAGAAGTCGGAACGGTAGCGGTTAAGTTCCTGCACGCGCTGCGCCAGCGCTACGTTCAGCCGGCGGCCAAGATCGGCGATCTTCGTCTGCGACGCGTCGTCCTTGGCCTCGGATGCCTGCAACGCTCCCTCGATGGCGGCGATCTGGCTACGGAGTGCAGCGATCTGCTGGTTCAGAAGATCGATCTGGCTCATCGCCCGGGCACTGACCTGCTTTTCCTCATCGAGTTTCCCGGTGAGGTCGCCGATCTGCCGGTTGGCGACATCCGAACTGCCGGCACCTTGGTCAAGCAGCGCCTGCAGTCGCGAACGTTCGCCTTCCGATGACGCCAGGGATGCCTGAAGATTGGCAAGCGAGTCCTCGAGATCCTGTTTGCCGCCCTTTTCAAGCGCCAAAAGCTGGGTCAGTTCGTTGATCTGGCTGTTCAACCGGTTGAGCACATCTTCCTTGCCGCTGATTTCCCGGCTGAGCAGGAATTGCGCCAGGACGAAAACGGACAGCAGGAACATGATTGCCAGCAGCAGGGTGGACAGCGCATCGACGAAACCCGGCCAGTAATCGACGGTTCTCTGTGTCCGGCCCTTGCGCGCAAGTGCCATCGGTCATTCCCCCCCGGCGTCTTCGACGCGTGCGAGCTTGTGCGGTCTTTCCGGATGAACGGGTATCTTGTCGGTGTGTCCGATACGCGCCGAGAGCTTGTCCAGCGTCTTGCGCATCGACTTTGCTTCATCCTGTTGCGCCTCGATCCAGTCGCGCAGCATCTGCTGCTCGCCGCGCATGTTTTTCACCAGCCCCTGGATGCCTTCGGCAAGGCTTGCCATGGCGGCGGTCGTGCGCTGGCTCATTCCCCCGTCATGGTTGAGGCGGGCGAGTTGTTCGGTGAACTGGCGAAGCTCTTCGACAGGTGCCGCGGCCGGCTTGCCGGGCGTCGCCATGACGTCGGAACTTACGTCTGTCACCGATGACAGCCAGTTTTCGAGTTCGGTGTAAAAGCGGTTCTGCGCGCGCCCCGCCTGCAAATCGAGAAAACCGAGGATCAGCGAGCCGGAGAGACCGAACAGCGACGTGGAGAAGGCCGTGCCCATGCCAGCCAAAGGCGCCGAAAGGCCGGTCTTCAGCGCGGCAAGAACGTCCTGCGTGCTTCCCGTCCCTGCATCGAGCGATTGAATGACCGTATTGATCGACCCGATCGTGCCGAGCAGGCCCCAGAAGGTGCCGAGCAGACCGAGGAAGACCAGAAGGCCGGTCAGATACCGCGAGGTGTCGCGCGATTCGTCGAGGCGTGTGGCGATCGAATCGAGGATGGACCGCAGCGCGGTCGTCGACAGCGCCATTGAATGGCGCTGTCCAATGAGGGCGCGCATCGGCGCCAGGAGGACCGGATCGCGGCCAACCTTCTCTGCACTTCCGGCGGCACGGAAAGAATTGAACCAGCGAACCTCGGGCCGCAACCTGAGGACATGATTGAAGACCAGGAGAATGCCGATCAGCAGCACGCCGAGAATGAGACCGTTCAGCCCGGGATTGCTGGCAAATGCGGCGTGTGCCTGGCGAAACAGGATGGCAGCGACAAATCCGACGATGATCAGGAAGATCACCATCGTCCAGAAGAAAACCATCGGGCTCGTCAGCTTGTTGGGATTATAACCCTCGTTCAAAGCTCCGCCGGCATCCCATCCCGACAGTTCCAATTTCGCCATGGGTTAATTCTCCGGTTTTCATGTACCGCAGCCTGGCCGCACATGCGGACGTGGCTATGCTGGGCCGGAGACTAGAGGAAGTTTGTGCCAAATTGAAGGGGAAACAACGGGCAACATCAACAGGATGAAACTGCCGCCCGGTCAGCGTTCGGCTTACTTTCCCGGCACGGGCCGGTGCAGCACGTCGTGCAGTGCCTTGCGGATATATTCGTTGCCGGCAACGATCGAGCCGTCGTCCATCGGCTTTTTTT
>UCOA01000043.1 GCA_900474095.1 Hyphomicrobiales bacterium
TCGCCCTTGGCCCAGTCGCCCATGAACTGCACGCCGGCCTTGGCGGTAATCAGCATGGCGGTCGCGTCGTTCCAGTTGCGACCGGCCGCGCCCTCATCGACATAGCTACGCAGCTTGCCAAGGATTTCGAGGGTCTTTCTGATGCCTTCCACGGAAGCTTCGCTCTCGTCCTTGTCGACATAAATCTTCAGGAAGCCGTCGATCCCGACCTGTGAGAGCAGTATCATGTTGAAGACCTTGGTCTGCTGCCAGGGCTGGCCGCCCCAGGCGACCGGAACGATGCCGGCAGCCTTCAGCTTGTCGAGGCCGGTAAAGAATTCATTCCAGGTCTTGGGCTCCTGCGTGATGCCGGCCTTTTCGAAGGCTTCCTTCGAATAGAACACCCAGCTTTCGCCATGGGCGCCGGTCGGTGCGAGATAGACCTGGCCATCGTAGGAAATGAGGTCGTAGATCGACTTCGGCAGGGCGCCCGTCCATTTGCCGGCGGCGGCCACGTCGTCGATCGGATTGAATAGGCCCTGGCCTACGAAATCGGCGGCCGCAAGTCCGATGACGCCCTGCTTGGCGCCGGGCGGGTCACCGGCGACGATACGGTTCTGGAAGGCGGCGTCGGCCGCGCCGAAACCGGCGATCGAGGAGTCCTTCCAGACGCCGCCGCGCTTCTCGAATTCGCTCTTGATGACGTTGAGCGCCGCCGCTTCGCCTCCCGAAGTCCAGGACGACATGATCTCGATCGTCGGCTTGTCCTCGGCCTCGGCCGGCGCAAGCATGCCAGCAAATACAACGCCGGCAAGAAACAGTTTCATCATGCTTTTCATTGTTCCACCTCTTGAAAAAATGCCCTCTTTGCGGGGCGTCGTCTTGGGAGTGATTGTCAGCGATAGATTGGCAGGAGCGCCTGCCGGACGAGCGTAAGCCCGTTGGCGATGTCGCGGACCGGATCGGGCGCGGCATCGAGTTCGAGGATCGCCCAGCCTTCGTAGGCTCGGTCGCGCAGCAGCCGGATCCAGGCCGGCCAGTCGACCCGACCGAGGCCGAAGCCGCAGAAATAGGGCTGATGGCGATCGTGGATATGCTCGTCAATCGCGGTATCGGCCGGCATGGGGCCGATCGCATCCTTCCAGTGGGCGATGATCATGCGCTCGTGATGGCGCTCGACGAGCTGAACGGGGTCGGAGCCGGCAACGATGATGTGAGCGGTGTCAGGGCACATATGCACATAGGCGGGATCGGTGAGCATCATCATCAGGTCCACGTCGCGCGCAGCGGCGAAGATCGAGTGCGCCTCGGTGTGCAACGCCAGCCGCACGCCCCGGGCATAAAGGATCGCGCCCAGCCGGTTGAGGAAATCGGCAATCACCCTGGCGCGGTCGAAATCGTAAAACTGCACCGGCTGTGCGCCGAGCGTCTGGCGAAGCGGTGCGCCGATCACCATGATGTCGCTGCCGCAGGCCTTCAGGAAGTCGGCATATCGTTCCGCCTTGTCGATCAGTGCGCGCTGAGCTTCGGGTTGCGCAAAATCGCCGGCGGCTTCCAGTTCTGCGAAGAAGCCGCTGCACAACGTCAGACCGCGTTTCGTCAGCTCTGCGCCGAAGCCATCGATGGAACCATAAGTCTTGATCGCGTCCTGCCAGTTGAAGGGCGAGAAGGTCAACTCGACGCCGGTAACGCCGGACGCCTTTACGCTGTCGAGGATCTTGTCCCAGAAGGCGCGCGGTTGGGCGCGCGCATGCTCCACGATGGCGTCATGGCTGTCGACGCCCCAGAAGCCGGGATGGAAGAACGTCACGAGATCGACACCGAAGCGGAGCCTGTCGCCAGTAGTCATAGGCTGTCCCTTTCCCGAGGGCACGACCTTTCGTTTGCAGAAGCGGCGCTCTACATCCAATAAGCCATGATGTTTCAATGCACTAGATTTTGGCAATCGTTTGCCATGACTAGATAATAGCCAAGCCGTTTTTTTACGCAAGCGATTTTTGGCAAACGTTTGCTATAAGGCATCGGCTGGCCTAGAGTCTCGGCGAAGCATCCGGAGGAAAGAAGAAGCGTGAGTAAAAACAAAGACATGCTCGGGGAGGAGCAGTCAGGACCATTGATGGCAGATGTAGCACGGCTTGCGGGCGTCGCGATTTCCACAGTCAGCCGGGCGCTTGCCAATCCCGGGCGAGTGAACGAGAAGACGCGCGCTAAGATCGACGCGGCTGCCAAACAACTGGGCTATACCCCGAACGCGCTGGCGCGCGGCCTGCGGGTCGGCAAATCCAATATCATCATGATCGTCCTGCCGGGCTCGCTTTATTACGGCGCGTCGCAGGTCATCCCGCAGGTGCTGCAGAGCATCAACAAGTCGCTCATCCAGGACGGCTACAATCTGATGATCGCTAATCTGGGCCGCGACGAGATTTCCGAGCGGCACATTCTCGACCTTGCCTTCGGCGGCACAGTTCGCGGAGCGATCATTCTATCATCAAAACTACCTGAAGTGGACGGCCGGTCGCTCGCCACTGCCGGTCTGCCGATCGTCTCCATGTTGCTCGATATGAGCGATGCCGGCTTGCCGAGCGTCGTCACCAATGACCGCGAGGCGGTGCGGGACGTCACCGCCGATCTCATCCGCCTTGGTCACAGGCGTTTTTTCTATCTCGCAGGGCCCGAAGGCAACTATCACGACGTGGAGCGTTATGGCGGCGTCGTAGAGGCGTTGGAAGCGGCAGGATTGTCCGAGGCCGCCGTGGTGCGGTCCGGCGGAAAGCTCGACTATCAGCACGGTTTCGACATAGGGCTCGAAGCTGCGGAAGATTTCGCTGCGCTTACTGAGAAACCGACCGCGGTAATCGCGACCAGCGATGACATGGCGATCTCCTTTATGAGCCAGATACAGCAAACGGGCCTGAAAATTCCCGACGATCTCTCGATCGTTTCCTTCGACGGCTCCCCTGTCTGCGCCTTCTGCTCTCCGCCGCTTTCCACGATCGAGCAGCCGGTGGAGGATATGGGCCAAGCCGCCGTTGCCCTTCTGCTTGCTGCAATCGGGCAGGCCGCAAAACAATCGGCGGTGTGCAAAGTCATCCGTAGCCGACTCATTCTGCGAGAAAGCATGGCCGTTCCCAAGAACGGGGCGTAGGCGCGTACGTGGTCGCTTGCGTTTGCGTGAAACGCCAGCTTGGCTAGTACACGGGCTTTCCCGCAATGGCGGGATCTCCAGGTCGTTCCCAAAAGCCCAACCGAACGTTTCGCCACTCGCTACGAGCGCCGAGCTATCCCTTCACAGGGTTCATCCATCTCGCTGCACATGATCTGGATACGATGAAGTCGATCGCCCCTAGCGCTCGAAGGGTTCACCGAGCGAGGCGACGCCGTTCAACTTGAGCAGGCGGCGGTCTGCCGAAATAATGCCGAGCACGATGATTGTAACGAGATAGGGCAGGCTCGAAAGCAGGGGGGAGGGAACGTCCAGTCCGGTCGCCTGGGCGGCAAGCCCCGTCAGGGAGACGGCGCCAAAGAGACAGGCCCCGAGAAATATCCGGCCGGTCAGCCATGTGCCGAAGACGACGAGTGCGATGGCGATCCAGCCGCGCCCGGCTATCATCCCGTCGGCCCAGAGCGGTGTGTAGATTACCGACGCATAAGCGCCGGCAAAACCGGCCATCGCCCCGCCGAACGCAATGGCGAGGATGCGGACCAAGATGACCGAATAACCGATGGCGTGCGCGGCCTTTGGGTTCTCCCCAACAGCCCGGACGACGAGACCGACCTTGGTGTAGGCAAACGTCGCCCAGATGGCGAGAGTGACGGCAAGGGAAAGCCACGCGACGACGTCCTGAATGAAAAGGCCGCCGACGACCGGGATTTCCGAAAGCCATGGAAAGGCAAACTTTGGAACCCCCTTGACCGTCAGGCTTTCATAGCTCTTTCCGAAAAGCGCTGACAGACCTTGGCCAAGGATGCCGATCGCAAGACCTGTCGCCACCTGGTTGGCCCGAAATCCGAGCGCGACGAAGGCGAAAATGAGGGAAAGGACTGCGCCGCCGAGGCCCGCGACGAGAAAACCGAGAAGATGCCCGCCGCCGTGATAGACGATGATGAAGGCGAGCACCGCGCCGAAAGCCATCAATCCCTCCACGCCGAGATTCAGAACCCCGGCGCGCTCGACCACCAGTTCGCCGAGAGCCGCAAGGAGAAACGGAGTGGCGGCCGCGAGCATGCCGGAAAGAATGAACTCGATGGCGTTCATGGCCGGCTCCCGTAGGCGGTGCGGCGCCATTCGAGCCGATACCGCACAAAGGTGGCGGCGATGAGGTAGGCAAGCAGAAGGCTGCCCTGGAACACGCGCACCGCCGCGATCGGCAGGTTTGCCGACACCATCGCATTGTCCCCGCCGATATAGATAACGGACATGAAGAGGGCGGAGAAGACGATTCCGATCGGGTGCAGGCCACCGAGATAGGCGACGATAATCGCCGCGTAGCCGTAACCGGTCGAAATCGAGCGCTGCAACTGGCCCAGGGGACCCGCTACCTCGGCCGCACCGGCGAGCCCGGCGGCAAAGCCACCGATGAGGAGCGAAAGCCAGATCGCCCACCCTTCGTTGAAACCGGCATAACCGGCAGCGCGCGGCGCGAGCCCGCCGACCTGGAGCTTGTAGCCGATGAAGCTCTTCTGCATGAAGACCCATGCCGCCATCGACAGGGCGAGTGTCAGGAGCAGTGAGACGTTGACGCGCGTCCCGGATATCAGCATCGGCACCATCGCGTCATACTGGAACATCACGGATTGGGGAAAATTGAAGCCGTTCGGGTCCTTCCAGGGGCCGAGGAGCAGGTAGTTGAGGAGTTGCGCGGCAACCAGGCTCAGCATCAGGGAAACGAGGATCTCGTTTGCATTGAGCCTGACGCGCCAAAATGCGGTTATCGAAGCCCATAGGGCGCCGCCTATGGCGCCAAGCAGTAGCATCACGGGCCAGATCCACTGGCCCGTTGCCTGCGGAAACCATACCGGGATTGCGGAGGCGAATATCGCACCCAGAATGAACTGGCCCTCGGCCCCGATGTTGAAGACCTTCGCGCGAAAGCCGATTGCCAGGCCCTGTGCGATAAGGAGGAGAGGGCCTGTCTTCAGCAGTACCTCCGAGAATGACGCCCAGGAGAGGAAGGGCTCGAGAAGCATCGCATGGACGACTGCGACCGGATCGCGACCCATCAATATGTAGAGCCCGAGGTTGAGAATGGTGGCCACTGCCAGGGCGACGGGAGGCGCAAGCAGGGTTGCGGCAAGCGAGGCGCGTTCCCGGCGGATAAGGGTGGGAAGAAGAGCGGTGGGCAAAACGCTCATGCGAGTGCCTTTTCGAGGGAAGAATGTGCGCCGATCATATACCGGCCGATCTCCTCGGGTTGCGTCTCGCGCGTGGCGAGCGGCGGACTCAGCCTGCCACGGTTAAGCACTTGAATGGTATCGCAGAGTTCGAAAAGCTCCTCGAGCTCCTCGGATATCACCAGGATGGCCATGCCTTCGTTGCGCAGCGTGATCAGTCGGCTGCGAATGGCGGTTGCAGCGCCGATATCGACGCCCCAGGTCGGCTGCGCCACGAAAAGCAGTTTTGGCGACAGCATCATCTCGCGTCCCACGATGAACTTCTGCAGGTTGCCGCCGGAGAGCGCGCCTGCCTCCGTATCGGGGCCGGGCGTGCGGACATCGTACTGGCGGATGCACTCGTTGGTGAACGCCCGCGCGCTTACCCTGTCGATGAGACCATGCCTGAGAAGTTTGAGCGGATGCGCCGTCAGCAGGCTGTTGAGGACGAGCGACATTTCGGGAACGGCGCCGCGTCCAAGCCGGTCTTCTGGAACGAAGGCAAAGCCAAGCTGCCGTCGGGTAGCGGCATCGAGCATGCCTACGTCCTTTCCCATCATGTAGATCCGGTCGCGCTGTTCTCGTGGCAGAACCGTCTCGCCGGAGATCAGGGAGGCAAGCTCGTTTTGCCCGTTTCCCGAAATCCCGGCGATCCCGAGGATTTCGCCGGCGCGCACCGCAAGGCTGATGTTGGAGAGCGGGACGGCAAAGGGATCGTCGGGCCGATGATCGAGGCCGATGATCTCGAGCCGCTTTTCACCGCCGGCGTGTGGAAGCGCCGGCATGGGTTCCGGCATGTCGCGGCCGATCATCATGCGGGCAAGCTCATGGGCATCATGGTCGCGCGGGTCGACATTGCCGGTGACGCGTCCGCCGCGCAGGATCGTCGCGTGATCGCAGATTGCCCGAATTTCCTCCAGCTTGTGGGAGATGAACAGGATGGAAACGCCGCCATCGCGCAGGCGTCGCAAGGTGTCGAAGAGCCTGTCCACCGCCTGCGGCGGCAGCACGGAAGTTGGTTCGTCAAGGATCAGCAGCTTCGGACTGGTCATCAGACATCGGATGATCTCCACCCGCTGCCTCTCGCCGACCGAAAGGGCATGTACATGGACGAGCGGATCGACTTCGAGGCCGAAGTCGCGACCAAGTGTGCGGATGCGTTCGGCAAGGTCGGCTTTGCCGCCTTTGACGACCAGGCGAATATTTTCTACGACCGTCAGGGTCTCGAAAAGCGAGAAGTGCTGAAAAACCATGCTGATCCCCTTGCGCCTTGCTTCCGCGGGGGATGCAAGGCTTAAGGGGTCTCCATCCCAGACGAGGGTTCCGCCGTCCGGTTGCTCGACGCCGTAGATCAGCTTCATCAGCGTCGACTTGCCCGCCCCGTTTTCTCCGAGGATCGCATGGATCGACTGCGAGGCCACGTCCAGATCGATACCCTGATTGGCGTGGATCTGGCCGTAGCTTTTCGAAATGCCGCGGAGCGACAGGAGCGGGTTGGTCATGGATTACTTCGGCAGCGGCGTGGTAACGCCCTTGACGTGCCAGTCCATCGCGACGATCTCGCCATCGGCGAGCGCCGTACCGGCTGCCACCCCTTCGCTGCCGTCGGCCTTGATGATCGGCCCGGTGAAGGGCGAGAAGCTGCCGTCGGCGATCTTGGCCTCGATCTCCTTGATCTTCGTCATCATGTCAGCCGGAATATCCGGGTTCCAGTCCACCACCTCGACAACCTTGTCGGCGACGCCGAGAAAGGTATTGGCGCCCTTGAACGAGCCGGCGAAATGGGCGTCGACCGACGCTTTGAAGAAGGGCGACCAGTCCGTCGCGACGCAGCCGAGATAGGTTTTCGCGGCGTATTTCTTCATCGACGAGTTGAGATTGAAGGCGTAGACGCCCGCTTCCTCACAGGCTGCGATAACGGACGGTGTATCCTGCGCATTGGAGAAGATCACGTCACAGCCTTGCGCCATCAGAGCCTTGGCGGCTTCCTGCTCCTTGGCCGGGTCGAACCAGGAGTTCACCCAGACGACCGCCACCTCGATTTTTGGGTTTACCGTTTGGGCGCCCAGCGTGAAGGCGTTGATGGAGGTGATCAGCTCGGGAATGGCGAAGGCGGCTACCGAGCCCAGCTTGCCGGTCTTGGAGAGTGAGGCGGCTGCCATGCCGAGCAGGTAGGTGCCCTGAAAATACTTGGCTGCGAAGGGCGAGAAGTTCGGAGCCCCCTGGAAGCCCGACGCATGAAGAACAGTCACGCTCGGATCGCGGCGAGCGATCTGCAGGGCGCCGTTCTGATATCCGAAGGAGCCGGCGACCAGGAATTTGTTCCCGTCGGCGACCGTTTTGTTCATGATGCGATCGGCATCTGGTCCTTCCGCGATGTTCTCGAGCACAGTCACCTTCACCCTGTCGCCGTAAGCGGCCTTGACCGGCTCGAGGCCGGCGGCAAGTGCGTGGCCCCAACCGACGTCGCCGACCGGCGACGGGATCACGAGGGTGATGCCGAGCGGTTCATCGGCCGCGATAGCGGACTGGCCGCCAAGTGCGCCGGCGATGCCAGTGGCGGCAACGCCCTTCATCAGTGTTCTGCGCGTCAGGTTTGTCAGCATGTTAGTTCCCCTATTTTGGTTGTTCTAGAATTCTACCGTTGCGAGAGCGGCCTCGGCATCGGCAAACAGCTTGGCCTCGTCGAGACCGGCGAATTCGCCCTTCTGCCAGACGATGCGGCCATTGATCATGGTCATGTCGGTCGGCATGCCTATTCCGACCTTGGCGATCAGGCTCAGCGGATCGTGCCGCGTGCCCACGTAGTCCATGCGCCGCGTGTCGATTGCAAAGAGGTCGGCGGCCATGCCGGGGGCTAGCCGGCCGATGTCATGCCGGCCGAGAAGGCTTGCGCCACCTGTCGTGGCATAGCTCAGGAAGTCGACCGGGGGCGGGACCGGATGCGTGCGCGTCGAGACCACGAGGCACTGCAGCATGTAGGCGGAATGGATGCAGTGCATCAGGTTCGAATTGTCGTTTGATGCCGCTCCGTCGCAGCCGAGACCGACACGCAGTCCAAGCGCCGACATTGCCGGGATATCGGTGACCTCGGCGCCGACCAGATAGATCGGCTCTGGGCAGTGCGACACGCCAGTGCCGCTGGCCGCCATTTTCCTCAGCTCGTCGTGGGTCAACTCCCAGCAATGGGCGTAGAAGGCGTCGGGGCCGGCGAAGCCAAGCTCTTCGCAGTAGTCGACTGTGCGCATGCCATGTCGGGCCTGAATGACCGGGCTTTCGCCCTCACCCACATGCGTGTGCATCTGCACGCCGCGATCGCGCGCCAGTGCCACTGATTCCACGAAGGTCTCGCGATAGCAGTTGACCGGCTGGCAGGGCGCGACCACGACCTGTCGCATGCTGAAGGGGCTGGCATCGTGGTAGCTGTCGATCAGGCGGGCGCAATCGGCGATAAACTCGTCGGTCGTTTCCAGCATGGCGTCCGGAATGGTCGAGCCTTCGGACTTCGGCAACGTATTGCCGCCGCGCCCGGCATGGAAACGCATGCCGAGAAGCTCGGCCGCCTCGAACTGACGATCGATCAGCCGTTTTCCGGCGTGCCGCGGGAAGCAATATTGATGATCGAAGGCCGTGGTACAGCCGTGCTTGATCATCTCGGCCATCGCCGTGACGGAGGCGTGGTAGAAGCAATCCTCGTTGAGCCGCGAGAAGATCGGATAGATGCGGTCGAGCCATTCGATGACCGAGAGCTTCGTCCAGTCAAGATCGGCGCGGTTGCGCACGAGGCACTGGAAGAAATGATGGTGCGTATTGACGAGGCCGGGATAGACAAACCAGCCGGTGGCGTCCTGCGTGATCGTGCCAGCGGGCAGCGCGCTTGCCCCGAGATTTTCGCCGACTGCCTGGATCGCCGGGCCGTTCGTCAGGAGGTCGACGTTACGATTGACGGTCGGACCCTTGCCCTCGTCGACGATGACTGCCGCGCAATTCTTCAGAAGGTAGCCGGCCATCGTCACACCTTGCCCGGTTCGATATGGGGTTCGGGCTTCAATTCATGCAACCGGTGGATGCCCGGCATCTCGATGAAATTTTCGAGGCTGCGGAGCGCGCGGGACCACAGCCGGATCGCCGGGTAGGGGTCGAGCGAGACGCCGCCGTCCGGCGCGAGCACCACGTAGGGGAAGCAGGCAATGTCGGCGACTGTCGGCCGGTCCGACGCGAGGAACCCCATGCCGTGAAGGCCCTGCTCGACCAGACCGGCTTCCAGCTCGCGAAGCGACGCGATACCCTGGCTCTGCAGCGCGCCAAAGTCGCCCGGACGCAGGAGCATTTCGTGAAGCCGGGCGCCGCCAAGGCTTGCTGTCAGCCGGCTGGAGAACGAGAGCCACTGCTGGACGCGAGCCGTTTCCTCCGCGCCGCCGCTGCCCAGCCACGAGGGGGCCACCTTTGCGGCGAGATAGACGAGCATGGCCGAGGATTCGGTCAGGATCAGGTCTCCGTCCTCAAGGATCGGAATAGAGCCTGCGGGATTGAGCGCCAGGAGCTCCTGGCCGCGGTGCTCGGCGCCGGGGTGGAAATCGACCGGGCGGATATCGAGTTTCACACCGGTCAGCGCCGCCATCAGGCGCACTTTGTAGCAACTGGGCGAAAGGATGTAATCGTAGAGCTTCATTGCGCCACCAGCTGTGCGCCGTATGTATAGTTGCGGCGTTTCAGCCAGCGTCGGTAGGCGACCGAAGTCAGGTCGGCCCGCGTCGGAATTTCCATCCCGGGATCGAGCGGCAGGAGCCTCGGGATTTGGTTTTCAAGGATCGACCGGTCCTGAAGGAAGATAGTCTGCTGAAAGTGAATGAGGTCAGTCATTGAAGTCGTGTCGTCGAAGAGTGCCATCCACGGCCAGACGTCGCACAGATCTTCGGCGAGCGGCTGCACGAAGAGGGTGATGACGTCCCATTCGCTCGGGCGCGGCGGGCAGGTCTTGTAGAGAACCGAGCACGTCGGTGCCGGCACGCGGTAGATGTATTCCGTCGTGATGCCACCGCTGGCCGATTTGGCAGCCTGCGGCTGGTAGAATTTCACTTGAGTGGCCCAGACCTCGTCTTCTCGGATTTCGACCTTGTAGTTCTGGACCTCCGTGTGCGGCTCCGCCCCAAGGAGGTCGGTGTGCACGAAGGGAAAATGTGCGATGTCGAGAAAATTCTCCACCGCGCGCAACGGCGAGCAGCGCACGCGAACCACGCCGACGTCGACGAACCGGCGGCCGGGCTGGTCAGCCTCGGGAATAGCGAAAAGCGCCTTTTGCGGGGTGCCGAGGGAGGACCAGACGTGGCCGTAGCGGACACATGCGGGTAAGGCGCGCCCATTTCCGCCCGTCACTTTCGCATTGCCTTCGGCGTCGCGCGCGACGTCGATCGGCTCCCCCATCAAAGCGGTTCTGCGTCCGACAGCGTCGAGCTGACTGAAAAGGCCGACCGGATACCACTCGTCGATCATCGCGTTGTGCTCCATGGTGCGAGCCCTTTCGCCTGAATATCTTCGGCCGTCCGCCTCAAGGTCTCGGCGGCTCGTGACGCGGCAATGCGCTGGGCCGGACTGCTGTCGCCCGGCACCAGGACATGGATCAATGTCTCGTACCCTTCCTGCGGGACGGAAAGCAGTCGGATTTCCGGAGCGCCCGGCGCCGGCCAGTCAAGGCCTGCCGTACCTGCCGTGGCGCCGGTCGCGGCCTTAAGTGTTGCAAGGTCTGCATGGGCCGTCAGGGAGCGGAGCGGAACGAAGCCCTCGAACCGCGGTGGCTCGGCCGTCGTCTCCCCAACAGCAACCCAGATCACTCCCCAGGCTTCTTCGACTGCGTGGGCCGCGACCCGAATTGTTTCCGGCGGTGTGAGGCCCGGATGCGCTGGGATGCGAAGGCATTCTCCGGTCTGGCCATAGCTCCAGCCGTGATAGATGCAGGATAGGGCCTCGCCACGCACAAAGCCATGAGACAAGCGCATGCCGCGATGCGGACAGCGGTCGGCGGAAGCTGTCACGCGCCCCGACTGTGTACGCCAGAGGGCAATGGATCCGGCGGGTATCCTTGCCGGCATCACGGTTCCGGCCGGCAAATCCGCGCAAAGGGCGACTGGCGTCCAACAGCCCGTCATGTCGCACAACATAGCTCGACTTTCTGTATCATATCAATGTGTTGCGAGCCGAAGGCACAAGCGCACGGCAGGCGAATAGGCTGACGTTTGCATAATTATCTCGCATTTGCAACATTGATTAAATTAAGTGCAAACACTGCGGAGCGATGCCCGGGGACCACACGCAGCGCTATATGATTTCCCCGTCGACAGGTGCGCGGTCGATCGTCTCGACCCAGACCTCTATGGGTCCGAGCGAGCATCCCATCTCCATCATATCGATCAACTCCACGGGTCCGGCAAGCTCGATCTCGATTCGGTCGGAACTCGTATGGGCAATCGCCTGCACGAGACCGAGCTTTGTGGCATAGCGCCGAATCCAGGGTACGAAGGACGCGGAATTGAGGTCGCCGCGGATCGTCATCCGCTCCCGGAAGTGGCATTGATATTGTTCCGTCATTGAATGGACCTCACGCTTCGTATCATGACCTACAGCATAGCGCCTGAGTAAGCTTGCGGAAGGGTAATCGGCTCAAGGCTTTGCGGCAATCGCGGAGAGTGTCCCGGTCCATACGTACCCGGAGCGGGTTGGCCACCGGGTCGAAGGGGCCAAGTTTCACGGCTTCCGCGAGCAAGGCCAGCTGGTCCGCGAGATACGCAGAAAGATGTCTGGATCGGCGACGGTCTCGATGCGGGCGAACACGGTTTCAATCGTTTCCGAAACCGGCCATCCCGCAGCATAGGCGGCATGCATCGAGCCGATGTCGAATGGCTGATTATCAGTCATGCCGGTTCCTCTTGCAGTATTTTTACCAGCCGGTCCCATTGGATCAGCACGACGCAGCCCGTGTCGCTCCAGACCGAATGCTCGGTGCCTTCCTTGTTTACGACGAGGCTGCCCGGGCCATAGTCGCCCGCTTCGTCCGACTGAGTGCCTTCGAGCACAAGGATGGTTTCGAGCCCCATGTGCCGATGGCGCGGCACGGAAGCGCCAGCCTCATATTTCAACAGCGCCACGCCAGGCTGATCGCCTTCGAAAGGCTGGATCCAGTGGATCGTCACCTCGTCGCGGAATGGTTCGAAGGACAGTGTCCGCCATCCTCCGGTCGTCAAACTTTCACGCGTCGTTTCAGGCATGAGCGATCCCCTCCATTATGGCGTCCACCGAAGCGACCCAGCCGACGATGGCGCCCTGGGCTATGATCATCGCGATCGCCGCCTGCTTGAATTGGGGAAAATAACTCTCGGTTGCCTCCTCGGCGAGCAGGCATTCATAGCCGCGGTCGTTGGCCTCCCTCATCGTCGTCTGGACGCAAACTTCGGTGGTAACTCCGGCAAAGACGAGTTGCTCGATACCGCGCGCCTTGAGAATGTCTTCAAGCGGGGTGGCATAGAAGGCGCCCTTGCCGGGCTTCTCGATGACGATTTCGCCGTCGATCGGAGCCACTTCGGAAAGGATCGCGGTTCCGGGCTCACCTGCTATCAGTACCCGGCCCATCGGCCCTTCGTCGCCGATCTTCAAGGCCGGATTGCCGCGATTGCGCTTGGCAGAGGGCAGATCGGAGAGGTCGGGGCGATGGCATTCCATGGTGTGGATGACCGGCAGGCCCGCTTCGCGAAATCCCGCGATCAGCCGCTTGACGTCCGGCACGATCCTGGTGACCCGGCTGACATCGTTGCCGAGGCTGGCACCGAAGCCGCCGGGCTCGGCGAAGTCGCGCTGCATGTCGATGACGACAAGGGCGAGCTTGTCCCGCCTTAGCGGAAAGGCAAACGGTTCGGCCTTGATCTCGGCCATCAGTGATGTCCTGCCATATGGGCGCCGATGACCCCAATGTCGGCCGACAGCGCCGGAGTTTCATAGACCAGCTTGCCGTCCGACATCACCATGATGCGGTCCGACATTTCCAGCAGTTCGTCGAGATCCTCCGAGAGAAGCAGAACGGCGGTGCCGGAATTGCGCGCCCTCATAATGCGGGCGCGGATTTCGGCGACGGCCGAAAAGTCGAGTCCAAAGCAGGGGTTGGAGACGATCAGGAGATCGACATCGCCGGTCAACTCGCGGGCAAGCACGGCGCGCTGGACGTTGCCGCCGGAAAGAGAGGCGATAGGTGAGGAATGGGACGCCGTCTTCACCTTGAAGTCCGAGATCAGCGAGGCCGCGCGCTTGCGCATCGATTTCATGTCGAGCCAGAGGGCATCGCCGCCCTGTTTCTTTACATCGAAGGTGCGGAAGGCGAGATTTTCCGTCACCGTCATTTTAGGTGCGCAGGCGTTGTTCAGCGGCTCTTCCGGGATGAACCGGACGTTGTTGATGCGTGTTTCCTGCCGTGTGGCGCCGTAGAGTAAGCCTTTCACGGTGATGCTGCCCGCTTCCGGCGGGCGCTGACCGGCGAGAACTTCGGCAAGCTCCTTCTGGCCGTTGCCCGAAATGCCGGCGATGCCGACGATCTCGCCGGCATGGACAGTCAGGTTGCCGATATCGATCATCTTCAGGCCGGTGCGATCCGGTGCCTTGATGTCGCTGATGACGAGGATCGGCTTGGCATCGGCTGGTACCGGCAGGCGGGTGTCGAGCTCGGCAAGCTTGACGTCACCGATCATCATCGAGGCCATATCCTTGGTAGAGAGGTCCTTGACCAGCCCGCTGCCCGCCATCTTGCCGCGCCGGAGGACGGTCACGGCGTCGGCGAACTTCGTCACTTCGTGGAACTTGTGGCTGATCATCAGGACGGTGAGTTCCCCGCGCTCTGTCATGCCGCGCACGAGGCCGAGCATCTCGTCGGCTTCGGCCGGGGTGAGCACCGACGTCGGTTCGTCGAGGATGAGGAAGCTGCGTCCGAGATAGAGCTGCTTGACGATTTCGAGTTTCTGCTTCTCGCCTGCCGCAAGCTCGCTCACCGACCGGTCGAGTGGGATCTTGAAAGGCATGCGCTCCATGAAGGTTGCAAGGTCCTTGCGTTCCTTCGCCCAGTTGATGATGGCTGGCACATGCGCGCGGTTGATCACGAGGTTTTCGGCGCCGGTCAGCGACGGTACCAGCGTGAACTGCTGGTAGACCATGCCGAGCCCGTAGGTCGCGGCATCTTTCGGGGATTGCACCGACACCTCATGGCCGTCGACCGAGAGCGAGCCGGAAGTCTGGTGGTAGAAGCCCATGATGCATTTGACGAGCGTGGACTTGCCGGCGCCGTTTTCGCCGAGCAGTGCGTGGAAGGTGCCGGCCGGAATGTCGATCGAGACATTGTCGAGTGCTGTAAAGCTGCCGAAGTGCATGGTCATGCCGACCGTCTGGATGCCGACGGCCTTGCCGGCCCTGGGCAACGGTGTGTCGCGGATCTGGATCATGGCAATTGCCTCACGAGCTTTTCGGAGTTCGAGACGGAGCCAAAGACGCCGCCCTGCATTTTCACCATCTTGATGGCTGCCAGATGATTGCCGTAGTCCGTGGCACCGCAGCAGTCCTCGAGAAGAAGGCATTCGAAACCGCGGTCGTTTGCCTCGCGCATGGTGGTGTGGACGCAGACATCGGTGGTGATGCCGGTGAGGATGATGTTTTCGATGCGCTTCTGGTTGAGGATCAGTTCCAGATCGGTGGCGCAGAAGGATCCCTTGCCGGGCTTGTCGATGATCGTCTCGCCTTCGATCGGGTAGAGTTCGTCGATGATGTCCCAGCCGGGTTCGCCGCGTACCAGGATGCGGCCGCAGGGTCCGAAGTCGCCGATGCCGGCATTGATCCGCCGCGAGCGCCAGCGCTTGTTGGCGGGCAGATCGGCGAGGTCGGGCCGGTGGCCTTCGCGCGTGTGGATGATGTGGTAACCTTTGGCGCGCATGGCGGCGAGCACCTTTTTGATCGGATCGATCGGGGCGCGCACCAGCGAGAGGCTGTATCCCATGTGATCGACATAACCGCCGGGCCCGCAGAAATCCGTCTGCATGTCGATGATGATCAGCGCGGTGTTGTCTGGACGCAGGACGCCGTTATAGGGCCAGGGGTAGGGGTCGGCGTCGATGTAGCTCAGGTTTTCGCCGGTTGCGGTTGCGGCAAGAGTGGTCATGGCCGGATATCCTATTTCGTGATCGACAGGGCGCCGGGTGCGCCTGCGAGCGAGCGGGTGGGCGAGGAAGTGGCGACGAGGATGACGAGGGTGAGGACGTAAGGGGCGGCATAGAAGAGGTAGTAGCCCTGCGTGACGCCGACCGATTGCAGGGCAGGACCGAGAGCGCCGGCGCCGCCGAAGAGCAGGGCGGCAAGGAAACAGCCGATCGGATTCCACCGGGCGAAGATGACAAGTGCGACGGCCATCAGGCCCTGGCCCGACGAGATGCCTTCGTTCCAGGAGCCGGGATAGAACAGGGAGAGATAGGCGCCGCCGACCGCTGCGAGCGAGCCGCCGACGGCGGTTGCAAGCAGGCGTACGCTATCCGGATTGAGACCCATGGCGCGGGCCGCGTCGGAGCTGTCGCCGACCACACGCAGGACGAGGCCGACGCGGGTGTTCTTGAAGGCCCACCAGAGCATCACCGAGAGGAGCCCGCCGATGATGAAGAGCACGTTGATGTTCAGCGCCGACTGGATCTGCGGCAAGTCCGACCAGCCGCCGAGCGGAATGGATGGGAGATGCGGCGCGACGGGCTGGATGAAGGGCTTGCCGAGGAAGAACGCGAGGCCGAGGCCGAATTGCATCATGGCAATGCCGATGGCGATGTCGTTGACCTTCGGGAATTTGCAGATAAAGCCATGGATGAGGCCGAAGACGGCGCCGGTCGCCATGGCGGCGAAAACGCCGAGCCAGGGCGAATTGCTCATAACGGCGATGGCATAGGCCGTCATAGCGCCGAAGACGAGAGTACCTTCGAGGCCGAGATTGATGCGGCCGGAGCGCTCGGTGATCGATTCCCCGAGGCTGACGAAGATGAAGGGGGTGGAGACGCGGATCGCGCCTGCGAAGATGGCGAGCGGGACGCCCCAGATGCCGATGCCGGCTTCGTCCATCACGCGGTCCTTTCTGAGGGGTTGGGCCTTCCCGAGAGGCTAGGGCTTTTCCAAAGGTCGGGATTGAAGATCTTGAAGCGGCCGTACAAGGTCTCGCAGAAGAGGATCACGACAAAGAGCGTGCCCTGAAGCACGAGCACCGTCGCGTCCGGCAGTCCCATGCGACGCTGGATCAGCCCGCCCGAGGCGTCGATGCCGCCGAGAAGGATGGCGACCGGGACGATCGCCAGTGGATTATGCCGGGCGAGGAAGGCAACGAGGATGCCGGAATAGCCATAGCCGGCAGCGAGGGAGGCATTGGCGGACCCTTGCACGGCTGCGACCTCGACCATTCCCGCCAATCCGGCGAAGCCCCCTGCAAGCGCGGTAAACCCGACGATCAGACGGCCGACCGGCAGGCCTTGAATCTGGGCGGCGCGGACATTGCCGCCGGCGATGCGGGCGGCAAAGCCGAAGCTCGTTGCCTCGATCAGGGTATAGGAGATGATGCACGCGGTGATGCCGATGACGAGACCCCAGTTGACATCCATGCCGGGGATATTGCCAAGCATATATTCAGCGGGAAGCGGCGCGGTCGAGGGCTTGTTCAGGCTGGCGGGATCGCGTAGCGGCCCCTCGATCAGATGGTTCATCAGCGCAATCGCGATATAGGCGAGAAGCAACGACGCGATCGTTTCGTTGACGCCGCGATAGTGCCGCAAGACGCCGGCAATGCCGATCCAGATGCCGCCGACGATCATCCCGGCGATGGCCATCAGAGGAAGCACGACGATCGGCGATACGGAGGCCGTCAGAGGTAGGGCGATGGCGGCTGCGGCGACACCGCCGAGCACCACCGCCCCTTCGCCCCCAATGATGACAAGGCCGAGCCGGGCGGGTAGGGCGACGCAGAGCGCCGTAAGTAGCAGCGGGGCCGCACGGCTGAGGCTGTTCTGGATGGAAAACCAGCTGCCGAAGCCGCCGGTAAACATCAGCTTGAAGAGGTCGGCCGGCGACTTGCCGACCACCAGTATGAAGATGGAAAAGAGCGCCAGGCCGGCAAGGAACGCGCCGAGCGAGATCGCCACCGGTTCGGCCCGTCGCGCCAGCCATTCAAGCAGAGGCCTGAGGCTGCGCGCATCGGTGGACAACGGAGAAAGTGTTGGTGTGTTCACCTCGATCGTCATGGCGCACTTCCTTTCGCTCAGGATGTCGAGCCGACGACGCCCTCAACGAGATAGGCCATGCTTTCCAGCTCGATCGCGTCCTCGGCGAAGGTCTGGCCGGCGGTGACGGCATCGCCGCCCTTGTTGTCCTTGATCGGTCCCTTGAAGACGGAGAAACTGCCGGCCATCATTTCGGCAAGCGTCGCGTCGAACTTCTTGCGGGCTTCCTCCGAGACGCCAGGTCCCAGCGGGCTCATCTTGACGAAGCCGTCCTTCAGGCCGCCGCGGACAAAGTTGCCGAGCGGGGTGCCCGCTTGGGCCTCGGTTACGAATTTCGTGTAGACATTGCCCCAGGCCCATTCGGCGCCGGTCAGATATTTTTCAG
Source organism: Hyphomicrobiales bacterium (assembly GCA_900474095.1). Classification (GTDB taxonomy): domain Bacteria; phylum Pseudomonadota; class Alphaproteobacteria; order Rhizobiales; family Rhizobiaceae; genus Pararhizobium. The sequence goes on from UCOA01000043.1 coordinate 18,001, forward strand.
GAGCAAGCGGGCTCTGGTTGGCGTGGTAGCCACAGACGAAGGCGCCGCGTCCGGCAGCCGTCTCGACGACCACCTTCGGGCTGTCGACATGGCAGGTGATGACGTCGGCACCCTGGTCGATCAACGCGTTGGTGGCCTCGGCTTCCTTGACGGCCAGCGACCATTCGCCGGTGAAGATGACCTGGCAGGTGATGGCCGGATCGACCGAGCGGGCTCCTAGCAGGAAGGAATTGATGTTCTGTAGAACCTGCGGGATGGGTTTTGCGGCGACGAATCCGATCTTCTTGCTCTTGGAGGTATAGCCGGCGGCAATGCCGTTCAGATATTGCCCCTGGCCGATATAGCCGAAATAGGAACCCGTGTTCATCGGGTTGGTGCCCTCCTTCCACAGACCGCCGCAATGGCGGAACTGCACGTCGGGGTATTTCTTGGCCATTTCCAGCATGTGGGGATCGAAGTAGCCGAAGGAGGTCGGGAAGACCAGACTGGCGCCGTCGAGGTTTATCATCGATTCCATCGTCTTCTGGACGTCGACGGTCTCCGGCACGTTTTCCTCTTCAACGACAGTCACTCCGGACATCGCCTTGATGACGATGGCGCCTTCCGCATGGGCCTGGTTGTAGCCGTAGTCGTCCTTGGGGCCGACATAGATGAAGCCCACGGTCAGCGCAGCCTGGGCGGCGGCAGGCGTCGAAAAGAGCGAAGGCGCAAAGCCGATGGCGGCGGCGCCCGAGGCGGTTGTTTGCAGGAAGCTGCGGCGATTCATGGGAAGGAGTTTGGTCATGGCGGGCTCCTTGCGGCGTGGGTAGCCGGGTTCGAAAAGGTCACAGGAAACTGTATGCAATGCGTATGCCAATCGGTAACATACGGTTTTCAAAGGAATTCGCTGACTGTTTGAAATTCGTGCAGCGTAAACTGTATGCAATTTTCCCAGGTGTTGATTTATTTTTAAGCAGAGAAGAAAAGTTGACCAGAAATGTGAATTCTGAAGGCATTTAATGGGCCAACAGCTTTGAGGGGAGACTCTATATGCAGAAATAATAATGTAAAATCATGGAGTTGAAGTGCATGTTGACAATGACGGTCACGCATTGCATCTGTATACAGTGTAATTTCAACCAGATTCGACCCGTGAAGCTCGCCAGAAAAAAAGAAGTCATCCGGTCCGGAACAACCGTCGAGCAGATGGTTCGAGCGATTGCCGATCTGATCATCACCGGCGCCATGCAGCCTGGCGAGCGGCTGGACGAGATTTCGCTGGCCAATCGTTTCGAAGTGTCGCGCACACCTGTGCGCGAGGCTCTCGGTCAACTTTGCGCCATCGGTCTTGTCGAGCGTGAACCCAACAAGAGCGCCGTTGTCACCAATGTGTCACAGCAGCACCTCGCTTCGATGTTCGAGGCGATGGCTGAACTCGAGGGGATCTGCGCGCGCCTGTCGGCGGAGCGCATGACAGTGGACGAACGCAGAATGCTGGAGGCCGAACACAAGGCATCGGCACGGCTCGTCCATCGCGGCGCGGAAGACGAGTACGAGGCCCACAATACCGAGTTCCATACACGTCTTTACCGAGGCGCGCACAATGACCACGTGTTCGAACTGGTGACGCAAACTCGCGCCCGTCTTGCCCCGTTTCGCCGTGCTCAATTCCGGCTTCCCGGTCGCCTTTTGCGGTCCTATGAAGAGCACGACGCCATCGTCCTGGCAGTCTTGCGGGCAGATGCAGTTAGTGCAAGTCGCGCGGCCTACGCCCACGTTGCCACCGTTAGTGACGCCAGTATTGTTTTCGCACGCGACGCGGAACCTGCCTAGGTGATGCCATCTATCACCGAATTTTGCGGCATTAGGTAGCAAAGACCACCAAGGTCGGCTTAGCTATCTGAATTAGATTGAATTTGAGTTAGCCGTCTTGGCGTGCCTGACGTAGATTGCGCTAGTTGTAGCGTCACGTGGGAGTGGTCATCGTGCTTTGTCAGGAACGCCCCAAGAGCGGGCATGACGTTTCGACGACAGCGGCTGTTGTCGAAGACCGCTGTCGCTCAATAGGTTCAAATGCCTCCACATGGAGACCCATACTAGAACTTGATCAGGTTCTGGAACACGAGGGCGTTGCGCGCCTGTATCAGGCGACCACCTTCGGCGATCCTTCCGACTTCGATTGGTGCGAAGCCAAGGTTCTCGGTGAGCGAGGCAACGGCCGCGCTCGCATCGGCATGATCGCTGGAAATGAACACCACGCGACGCCCGCCAGCGGGCACGGGCGCGGTCAGGCCCTGCATCGGAAGCTGGTTATACGCCTTAACCAGCTTTGCACCAGGAACCCGGTCTGCGTTCACTTCCGATGACAGACGACCCTTGAGTTCGCGTTCCTGGACCTCCGGTGGGAGGAATGCCGAATTCGTCACGTCGACGACGATCTTTCCGGACCAGTCCGAGCGAAGCTTGCCTACGTCCTTGAAGTTCAGGAACTGGACCGCGAGGAAGATGATGTCGGCGTCTAGCGCCTCTTCGACGGTCGACGGCCTGACGCTGTCGCCGAGGCCTTTGATCGAGGAGGCTACGGCCGACGGCCCTCGCGTGTTTGCGACCGCGACCGGGATTGAGTTCTTCGCGAAGAAACCTGCAAGCGTGATGCCGACACTGCCAGTTCCGATGATGCTGTATTTCATGACTTTCTCCCTCACGATGCTGCTGCGAGCGATGCGGCGTTCTTGTTCACAGCCGCCGAGACGACTGCGCCGAATTCCTCGACTGCCTTCTCGCCATAGTCACCCGCGCGGGCACGTCCGGCGAGGACTAGATCGACGTCGACAATGCCGATCCATCCGAGGACCTGACGGAGGTACCCGCTGGCCAGGTTGTACTGCTCGACTGGAGAACCGGGAGAGAAATCTCCGCCAGTTGCGAGGATGATGTTCGCCTTCTTGCCGGTCAAAAGGCCCTTGTTGTCGGCGGACACCGTCACGCCAACGCGGACAATATGGTCGATGTAGGCCTTGAGAACGGCCGGAATGGAAAAGTTGAACATCGGCGTGCCAATGAGAATCTGGTCCGCTGACTTCAGCTCAGCGACAAGATCGTCCGACACCTTGATGGCCGCGGTCGCCTCCGGTGAATGCGTTTCGGCGGGCGTGAACGCACCCATGATCCACGGAAGGTCAACGAATGGGAGGTTAGTCTTCATCAGATCGCGGACGATAACGTCGCCGCCTGGATTTTCGGCTTTCCAGCGGTCGATGAAGACTGCGGTCAGCTTGCGGGAGGTAGAATAGTCATATCGAGGGCTGGCCTCAATCACGAGGAGAGTGGGCATGTTGGACCTTTGCTTCGGAAGTTTTGACACGACTGCGGTCGCTGGAGGTTGAGGCTCCGGCCTGAACAGACGGACCACCTTGTCGATCCATCGGCTCGATGATGCTTTTGTGTATTCTCGCTCAGCCATGACACGGCCTTTCCGAATGTGATTGGTGACTGATCGAGTTCTATTTAGTCAGATTGCGCTATCTATGTAATTGACGTAACATTGCTGCTATCGATCTAATCTTTTGATGGCACAATGCTCGACGGCGTTACGATCAACCAACTCCGCACTTTTGTGGCCGTATGTGATGCGGGGAGCTTTTCAGGTGCCGCGAAAACCCTGTTGCGCGCGCAGTCGGCAGTCAGTCACGCGATCGCCGCCTTGGAGGCGGCCTTGTCGGTTGAACTCTTCGAGCGCGGCACGAGGCGGGCGGAGCTCACTCCGGCCGGCCGAAGCCTTCTTCCCGACGCAAGGGCGGTAATCGCGCGCACGGAGGAGATGAAGACCCGTGCCCGCTCGATTTCCACGTCAGGCGCTGAACAGCTCTCGATCGCCGTGGACGTCTATTATCCGCGCAGGCACCTCATCGCCTGCCTGCGGCAGTTCGGCCTAGATGCGCCGACAGCCGTCGTGAATTTGCGCATGACGACGATGCAGGGTGGAGAGGCACTGGTTCTGGATGGGGAGTGCGTGTTCTCTATCACCGCTGCCGACGTGCCCGAACTGAAGCCGAGTGCGCTTGAGAGGCACTGGCTGTGCGACACGCGGATGGTCACCGTCTGCGCTCCCTCCCATCCGCTCGCCAACCTCGGGCGGGCCGCGGCGCGCGACGAGTTCAGCCGACATATCCAGATCGTCGTCACCGACAACCAGCCCGATGCTGAGAAGTCAACCGTGGCGGTCGCGGGGGAGCGTCGGTGGCTTGTGAACGAACTCGGCGCGAAGCACGACTTGCTCAAAGCAGGACTGGGCTGGGGACATATGCCTGAGGACCTCGTCTCCGGTGATCTTGCCAACGGAGTCCTCGTGGAACTCACGCGGCATGCATGGCACCTTCGGCCGCTGACATTTATGATCTCGCGGCGTAGAGGTCTTGACCCATCAGAGTGCGAAGCTCACCTGATCGCGATGCTCGCTAGCGGGCCCCGGTCAAAAAGCGCTTCCATCGCAGATAAGTCGGCAATGTGAGGGGAATTGCCGAGCCCTGTTCAAATCACTCATCCCGGACTGCCGTAGGGGTTGAGACCAAGACTTGCGCAAGAAGCTGAATGCCCACTATGGCCCCCTTGCGGCCTTGGGCATCGCTCTTATCGCCAGTAAACGGCCGTCGATCGCTCCTTGAGAATTAACCATTTAGAACTCTTGCGATCGACTTTTCCAGGAAGTTCAGGTAACGACTTAGGTCATGTTCAGGATGGTACGCATACAGCTCTGATCTCCCGGCGGCCATTTTCGGCCACCGATCCGCTGTGCCTACTGTCGAGTTCTGGAGCCTGAACATGACTCTCATCGCTACTGCCGCCATTGTCCACCGCCGCCACGCCGCGGTGTTGGCTGTCAGTGCCTTGGGCGGGGGCTTGGAAATATGCCCGACCTTCCTCCGGATCGCGGAGGGGTTGAGCCATGGCGAAACCCGTAGACACGCCCAAGGGCCAACATTTCCTGCTCTCGCCAGAGTGCCGAACGCTGACGGTCCTCGATCTCGCCAGGATGCGGGATGCGACCGCCTACAACTGGTTTAAGCGCCTGCGCTGGCACGAGACGGAGGGCGAGCCTTACTGCCCCAAGTGCGGAACGTTGCGCTGCCACACGATGAGCCGCAATCGCTTCAAGTGCACCGAGAAGACCTGCAAGACCGTGTTCAGCGTCACCTCAGGCACGGTGTTTCATGCACGTAAGCTGAGCTTCAAAAAGATGCTTATCGCCATCTGGTTCTCGGCGAACTCGGTGAAGGGCAAGGCGGCGCTCCAGCTCTCGCGTGAAATCGGCGTCCAATACAAGACCGCCTGGGTCCTCCTTATGAAGCTGCGCGAGGCGATCGCTTGGCGCAGGGAGGAGATGGTGCTGGATGGCGAGGTGGAGATTGACGGCAAGTACGCTGGCGGCCACATCCGCCCTGAAAACAAGGCTGAGGATCGCATCGACCGCCGCCTCAGGAAGTACCAGAACATGAAGCGTCTATGCGCTCTTGCGATCCGCCAGCGCGGACTGGGAGGCCAGACGTTCACCCGGATCATCCGAGACGAAGACAGCAACGCAGCCTGGGCGGCCCTCCGGGATCACGTGTCGCGGGAGGCAACGGTCTTCGCGGACGAGCATGGCAGCTATAACGACTTGGCTGGCTTGAACAAGCTGCAACGCGTCAACCACTCAAAGGCATATCAGACCGACGATGGCACGAACACCAATCAGGTCGAGAGTTTCTTCTCGCGGGTCCAACGGGCCTATGTCGGCATCCACCATCGGTTTTCGTTGAAATACTTCGACTGGTACGTGGCGGAGCTCGCGTGGCGCGAGGACTGCCGACAGGTGAGCAATCGCAGTCATACGTTCCAGGTGCTGGGCAAGGCACTGTCTCGCCCCACGTCACGCTATCTGTGTGGGTACTGGCAGGGCAACAAACCGCCGGACCTGATCTGGGAAGGCTAAGCGGCGACCTCCCATAGAACCTTGCGACCGTCGAACTGGCCGGACTGCCGAACGCGTCCTGCAGTCGTCAGTTGGGTGAGGACCGCCGACAGGCGGTGTGCGATGTCTGAGAGATTGGCTGGCTCGCTCGCGATGCCGACGACGGCTTGGCCTTTCGAGAGCGGTTACCCTGTTCAGGTCCCGTCAGCGCCCATCCCTGATAGTCGGGCTCGTAGCTCAGGATGACGCGGTCCAGCGCTCTCATCAGCTCCTGAAGGTCCACCCGCTCCCTATCAAGCTGCTGCAGCCTGTCAGTCAAGGCGGCTCGCTTCTGCTTCAACTCGTACGCTACACTCATTCGAGGCTCCGTTTTCACCGGAAACCAAGGTAGTCGGGATGCCATTTCAGGTCTGGTGGTTTTTGCTACCTAATGCCGGAATTTTGCATAGGGTGAAATGGAGCTATTGTGATTTCATCATAAAGTACCGCCGTGAGATCTCGCCTAAAAAAGATTTCACAAAGCGATTAGTCGCAACAGAGATTCCATATCAAGTCGCGCATCACTCGTGTAGGCCTGCGGTTCGAATGCATTCGAAAGGCGCTAGCACTACATTGGCATAATCTGCCAAAGTAGTGCTAGCATTACAGTTGCATATTTATCTATAGTCTGAATCTGTTTACGCAGGAGCGAGTTGCAGCATCTTCGAACCTTTTCCTGGACGGCTTGTTGGGTGACGAGCGGCGTAAGACAGGTTGGATGCGCGCTGAGGCAGCCGGTGATCCCGGCCCGTGGCGGTCGACGAGCTCACCTGAAAACTAAATTGCAACTGTAATGCTAGACTAGCGGCCAACAACTTCAACTCCGGTTAACCTGACATCACCCGTCAGACTATTGGGCCGGACGCGGTGCGCCAATCACGATGCAGAATGCTGCTCAACCGGCAGTGTGAACTGAAACACGGCGCCCTGCGGTTCGTTGGCCTCGGCCCATAGCCGACCACCATGCGCTTCGATGATCGAACTGCAGATCGACAGCCCGATGCCTAGGCCGCTGGACTTCGTAGTATGGAAGGCCTCGAACAGCCGCTCTTCCGCCACGGGCGTCAGACCCGGGCCCGAATCGCGCACGGCGACGCGCACGCCTTCCGGTTCGGCCGTGGTGGTGACCTGCAACTCGCGCTGCCCTTCCGCCATGCCGGCCATCGCCTCCAGCGCGTTCATCATCAGGTTGAGGATCACTTGTTGAAGCTGCACCCTGTCGCCCTCGATGAGCTGCAAACCGGCCCCAAGTTCCATTCGCACCGAGACGCCGTTCTTCACCGCTTCGCCCCGGGTGATCTCGATCACCTCGCGAATCGCGCCGTTTATCTCAAAGCGCTCCTTCGGTGACGGCGCTTTTCTGACCAGATCTCGGATTCGGCCGATGACATCGCTAGCTCGATTGCCGTCCTGAACAATGCGGGTCAGTGCCTTCCGCACCTCCTCCAGATCCGGCGGTCGGCGAGCCAGCCAGCGGAGCGCGGCCTCGGCATTGGTGACCGCCGCGGCGATGGGCTGTTTCACTTCATGGGCGATGGATGCTGTTAGCTGGCCCATGGTTGCGATGCGGGCGGCGTGAGCCAGTTCCGCCTGTGCCTGCTGCAGCGCTTGTTCGCCGCGTTTGCGTTCGGTCAGATCGAGGACAAAGGCAACGCCTTGCTCTCCTGTTTCGCCGAACTGCGCCGCACCAATCAGCACCGGCACGCGGCTCCCGTCCTTCCGGATGTATTCCTCTTCGTATGGCTGAAAGGCACCGGTCAGCCTCATCTCGGCCATCGCACGCTGGGTGCGGTCCTGCCATTCCGGTGCGGTGAGGGTCCGTTGGGTGACGGAACCGTTGACAAGGTCTTCGCGGTCATATCCCACGATCCGCAGGAACGCGTCATTGACGCCCCGAAACGCAACGTCCTGGTCCTCAGGCGTCCGGCCAACGAGCTGCCAAGTGAAGACGCCGATGATGTTGGCATCGACCAAGCACCGGATCCGCGCCTCGCGTTCGGCAAGGTCGCGAAAGGCAGCATGCAGGTTGTGAGATAAAGAGTTGAAGGCCGTGGTTACCCGCTGCATTTCGTCGTCGTGCCGCGGTCGACGGCGCTTCAAGCACAACTCCAAGGGCGAGTCATAAATCCGATAGCTGCCAACTTGCGCTGCGATCGCGGACAGATGACGCGTGACCAGATAGTTGAAGAAGAAAATGATGAAGAGCGCGACCAGAAAGATTTCAGTTGCCTGAGTCGCAAAAACCCTTGCTGCAGTATCCGTTAGCCGACGATAAGCATTGGCCAGCGTGGCTTCGACACGGAGTGTGCCGATCACTCTGTCCTGCCCTTGCACCGTGTGAGTCAGCGGATAGTCCCGCGTAACAACCGGCGGCTCGGGGGTCTCGCCGACCTGAACGACAAGCGGTTTGATTGAAATGCCGGTGTCGCGGACTTCGGCGGCACGAATATCGGCCTGCTGAAGGATTCCCATGAGTTGGAGTCGCAGCTGTGTCTCGTCGAGAGTCCAAAGACTCTCTGCCAGGCTGTCCAGATAGCTCTTGCCGATCAGGTCGAGTCTTGACCGTATGGCCGCTACATCGCGCTGATAGTCGGTGTAGAGCTGAATCCCGGCCAGGACGAAGGTCACGAACGTGCTGAATAACAGAATGCCGATCAGCAGGCGTGCGCCAATGCTGTGACGGGTCGCAGCGAGCTTCCTGAGGTATTCTCGCGCACGGGCCGCCAGCCTGCGCGCGAAATCCGACAACCATCCTAGGGCTTGGCCCAATTTGCGCTCCCTCGACGTAGCAGCGGAGCCAGGTGGCACATAGACCTTCGTTTGTCGCCGTTTCTCTAACGCCGAGCAACGATGCTGACTGTCGCGTCCGGCTCATACGTCTCGTGAATGATAGCAAGCTTCTCAGCGGTCGACCAGCGACGGCGCCGCTCAGGCCCGGACAGGACCTCGATCTTAGGATGGTGACTAGTCATAATGGCACATTACCTCGCACACTTATCAAGTGGGAGATCGTGTCGGGATATTTACGGGGCCATTACACTGTCGTAGCGGGCCGTTCCACCTCATCAATCAAGGTAAGACTGGTATTGCCTCAGCTAAGGCTGGAGGCGATCCAACTTGTCGTCCGGCGTTAACAGGTCACGGCCTTGGCCCGGAACACAATTCGCTATCGGCCTTGCGACTGCCGTTCCCGGATCGCGTTGTTGAAACGCTGCACGACATCCTCGGCAACGCCGAAAGAAAACATGTAATGCAACGGGTCCGCTGGCTGTTCCTTTATCGCGTATCGATGGAAGGGAAATGGAGACCGTCGTAGTTCTGTCTGGGCGACACCGTCTTCGATTATAAAACCGTCGATACGGCCGGCACCGAGCATCCCAATCAACTGATCATTGTCGTTCAATTCGGCCAAGGTCACGTTGTTCTCTTTGTTTCTTACAATGCCCTCGATCTGTTCGCCATAGAAATTCCCGCGGAAGACCCCGATGGTGACTGGATCACTCACCGTCCTTTCGGACCGTATCCAGTCGTTCAGGGAAACCGAGTCGGCGCCGTCGCCGGCTTTGGACCGGGTGACCAGGAGGAATTGTTCGTGACGGTAGGGGATCGAAAATCTGGCGAATTCGGCGCGTTCTGCCGAATACCCGGCGCCATACAGAAGTTGGAGTTCGCCGGCACCCAGCATTTTCAACGCACGCACCCAAGGTACCTGAAGGAAATCAAGTTTGCATCCGGTCGTATCGGCCGTCGACTTCAAGAGGTCATACTCCAGACCATGAAAATTCCCTCGCTCGTACGTAAAATACGGGGGCCATTCATCCCAGCCAACGCGCAACTCGCAAGCGGCGTTGGCCAACCCCGGTGCCGCGCAAGTGCACAGGAAGACAAATCCAGCGAGCAAGAACCGAACGAACATTCCAAAGCGCCCCGGTTGGCTGAAAGACATCTATCTGGTCAGCCGGTGTACCGAAGATGACTCCTGGCCTCGGGTACCATGGCTGCGCAGCTGATGCGCGAAATGGCCCAAGGAGCAGCGTTGCAGCGAAGCACATCGTGACCGACACGCATGCTTGGCTCGTTCTTTGCGCCACGCGGCATGACACCCGCAATAATACCTCAGCACCGCCCCGCGGAAAACAACTTTCCGTGTAGGCGCATGTGCCGGGAGACCAGATCAAGATGCTTTCATCCGATTATTCGACCACATTCAGTGAACTGTGGGCGAATGATCCGGAATTCGCCAGCCGACTCGCTGAGTGCCTCGCATTGATCCGCTCCTTGCCGGAAAGCATCATATCTGCCACAACCAAAAGCGACCTCCTTGGCCCGCTGCGGTTGCAAACGGCGTTTCGATAACATTGACGCTTCGCTGCCTGTATCCCCGAGCAAATCGCGCTGACCGCAGTTTTTGGAGGTCTCCTTGACGGCGCCATCCGAAACTCGGATGGCGGCTGATCCCTAGCGGAAGCAATGATCAAAGCACGCTGACGTTTTCAGCCTTAGACTTTCCGGTCTTGCGATCTTGGCCCAGCTCGTAGCTCACTTTCTGCCCGTCTCTGAGTGTGCTGGCCCCCTGGAGAGCAGATACATGCACGAACACGTCAGCTCCCCCATTCTCGGGCGTAATGAAGCCAAATCCTTTGTCTTCGTTGAAAAACTTAACGGTCCCGGTAGCCATAAGAACTCCTCCTCGCTCCCGCGGCTGCTTGCCGCAATGAGAAACGTATATCTCGACAGTTTCATCCGCAACATACAACTAGGTGGCCGACGGCATGCTGGCCTACGCACTGGCGCCTGATTGGTTCAGGTCGGCGATAGCCGAAGGTCAGTGGGCGAAGCCGAAGTGACCAAGAACCTCCCTCTGCGCCATGTGACCCCGCCGAAGATGTCGCCGCCATGGTGGCCTTCCTCGCCAGCAGCCACTGCCGCCATGCCACTGGATCGACCATCGACATTAAAGGCGCCGACTGTGTTCGCTGAAGCTGCTTCATTGATCGAGTGTCTTCTGAAGCATCGAAGTCTGCAGGAAGTTTGACCCCGCGCGCGCCCTTTCACAAAAGCTCCATATGTATGCTTACGCCGGGCAGGCCGATGTGCGTGTCGCTGTTTCGTTTCCCTTCAGAGCTACCACCATGAGGGCCGCAGGCAACCAAAGCGAACATCAACTTTAAAATGGGGGGCACGACATGACTTGCGCTCTTCGCGGCCCCGGTGGCGAACTGACTTTGGCAGCCACAGATTTGAGTCAAGCCTCTTTCAGTGTCATCGACCCGTCGAGGCTACCGATAAGCGTCGAACTCGCCTGGTTCAGTCCCACCACATCCACGGGAATGCTGTGCGCCTGGAACCGCTGAACCACCCGGTCGAGGGCCGCGACGGCGGTGATGTCCCAGAAGTGTGCTTGCGACACATCGATAAGGACCCTCATGCCGCTCGCGTCCCGAATCTCGAACGCCTCGATGAAGATGTCTGCCGATGCGAAGAAGACTTGGCCCGAGACACGATATCTCAAACGACCAGCAGCAGCGTCGGTCTCGGTTTCCACCCGCAATAGACGGGCAACCTTGAACGTGAAGAACACACCGCTCAGGAGGACACCCACCGTAACACCCAGTGCCAGGTTGGTGGTGAACACCGTGACGAGAACGGTTGCAACCATGACGGCGCTAGACATCTTGGGATGGACGACCACCGTCCGCAATGACGACCAGTCGAACGTGTCGATCGACACCATCACCATGATGGCCACCAGTGCCGCCACGGGAACCTGAGAAACCCATGGCTTGAGCAAGACCATCAGAACCAGCAGGAAGGCACTTGCGAACAGGGTGGAGAGACGACCGCGCCCGCCGTACTTCACGTTGCCGACGGTCTGGCCGATCATGCCGCAGCCGGCGATCCCGCCGAACAGGCTCGCCGCAGCGTTGGCGATGCCGAGGCCCGTGCACTCCCTGTTCTTCGAACTCGGCGTGTCAGTGAGGTCGTCAACGACGCTGGCCGTCATCATGGACTCGAGCAAGCCGACCATGGCGATGGCGAGTGCTGGTGCGGCGATGATTGTCAGCGTTTCCCAAGTCAGCGGAACCGCTGGCCACCCGAAGATTGGAAGGGAGTCCGGCAGCTTCCCGAGATCGGCAATGGTCATGACCGGAAGCTGCAAGGCGATCGAAGCGACGGTGAGAACGAGAATGCAGATCAACGGCGACGGGATCGACGTCATAATTCTCGGGACAAGGTAGATGACCGCCAGCCCGGCCGCCAGCAGGGCGTAGGAAATCCAGTCTCCGCCGATGATGTGCGGAAGTTGGGCCGCGAAGATCAGGATCGCGAGCGCGTTGACGAAACCCGTGCGGACCGACTTTGAAACGAACCGCATGAGAACGCCAAGACGCAAGAGGCCGAACAGGACTTGGAAAACGCCCGCCAGCAAACCGGCGGCTAAGAGGTAAGATAGTCCGTGTGCGTGTACGAGGGGCGCCGCAACAAGCGCGACCGATCCTGCGGCGGCCGAGATCATGGCGGGGCGTCCACCCGTGAAGGCGATAACGACGCCGATTATGAAGGATGCGAACAGGCCGACCTGGGGGTCGACCCCCGCCACGAAGGAAAAGGCGATGACCTCGGGGATCAGTGCGAACGTCGCGACGGCTCCGGCGAGCATTTCGCGTATGGGATTGGCGAACCAATCCCGACGGATGGATGAAAGTTGCATATAACGATTCTCGCAAAGCATGGCGAACGCGCTCGGTGAGTGCGTGTCTATATGGCAGCAGGTTTTGCGTTATCTGGCGGATCGGCGGCCAGAAGAGCCACCCGGGGTTTCACCGGGTCCGTGGTGAGTATTTCGTTTATAATCTGCATTTTTGCCGCAATGCAACATGAATCGCCTGTCGTTGCTTAAGGGCCTGTGACGGTGCCATCCAATCGCGATGATACTGACAACAAACCCGCAGAGCACCAGCCCGGTATCATGATCACTCGGCGGTTTCATCGGGAAAAGCTCGAGCCCGTGGTCCCCGACACCAACGACCCGTTCATTCACCCTTACAGGGTGGATATACGACCACTACGCAGCTCGATATCACCCGTGTCAGTTACCTGGCAGGGAACCAGCCCACGATATTATTATCGCGGCTGAAAGCTGACGTCATTGGCGTGGTTCGTGGCTGACGACGTGCCGCGGCCGGTTTTGCTGCATTGGGGATCAGGCAGTTGTGACTGATAATCGGTACAGGCAAAAAATACAGCTTGCTCTCGTAATGCCGAATATCTCTATTGAAATAGTTCTCACACATTTATGGGGCGGCTTTGGCCAGTTCGATCAATCCCAGTATCTACAGTGACGTAATGGTGGTCCTTGCAACGGCCGGCGTAATCGTCCCCATGGTCAGTCGGTTAGGCGCGAATCCGATTATCAGTTATCTCGTCTTGGGTGCACTTTTGGGCCCCTTGGGCCTTGGCTCTGTTATGGACCAGATGCCCTTTCTCTACTGGATTACGATCGTCGAACCGAAGAACGTCGCCGGCATAGCCGAATTCGGCGTTGTCTTTCTGCTTTTTTTGATTGGACTCCAACTGTCGCTGTCCCGGCTTCTGGCGTTGCGTCGCCTTGTTTTTGGCCTTGGAGGGCTGCAAGTCGTGATCACGGCGGCCACGCTGACATTCATGGCGGTCTCGTTCGGCTTGGATACACAGCAGGCATTGGTGGTCGGTTTGAGCTTGGCCCTTTCTTCGACAGCGACTGTGGTCGAATTGCTGTCTGCCAAGCGGCGTATGTCAACGACCACGGGGCGCGCCGCTTTCTCGGTACTTCTCGCTCAAGATCTAGCGGTAGTGCCGCTGCTGCTGCTCGTGGGGATCCTTGCTTCAGACACCAGCGCGAATGTTGCCGCCAACCTCGGAATAGCCTTGCTACAAGCCGCCGCCTCGCTCGGAATTATTGTTCTATTTGGCAGAGTCTTTCTGAGATCGCTTTTCCATCTTGTGGGATCGCTAGATTCTTCAGAGGTTTTCTTGGCTGCCGTTTTGTTTATCGTCGTGGGCGCCGGCTTTGCGGCCGCAATATTTGGGTTGCCCATGGCATTGGGTGCTTTTGTCGCAGGAATACTCCTCTCCGAAACGGAATATCGCAAGGCTGTCGAGGCCATCGTCGAACCTTTCAAAGGCCTGCTTCTCGGCGTCTTCTTCTTCACCGTCGGCATGTCAATCGACATAATCGAATTCGTTAAGGCGCCCGGCTTTATCATCTCGCTGCTTTGCCTGTTGCTCGTAGTCAAGATCATCGTGCTGGCGCCGCTGGCTCGGCTATTCGGTCTCGCCCTTCCAAAGGCGGTAGAGATGACAATGCTATTGGCCGCCGGCGGAGAATTCGCATTCGTTGGCGTTGGAGCCGGTGTCGCCGCCGGTATCGTATCGCCTCATGTGTCCGGTTTGATTTTAACGACAGTGGCAATCAGCATGGCCCTAACGCCCCTCCTGGCGATGGCGGGTGAAAATTTGGCTAAAAAGATCTCCAAAACCGAGCATGGACCGGAGTTGGACGAAATACCTGATGTAATGACAGGACATGCTATTGTCATCGGTTACGGACGCGTCGGTAGGGTGGTGGCAGGTATGCTGGAACGCCATGGACTGGCATACGTCACGGTTGACGCCGACCCGGCGCTGGTATCGCGTGAAAGGCGCAAGGGCAACGCCGTGTTTTATGGCGATGCTGTTAACAGTGGCTTCCTAAGGACGTGTGGCATTTCAGAAGCCAGTGCGCTCATTGTCACGATTAATGATGATCATGCTACGGACCGGATGATCGAAATTGTACGGGCAGCAAGGCCCGACCTGCCAATCGTTGCCCGCGCCAGAGATGCTACCCATGCCCGTCACCTTTACGCCATGGGCGTAACGGACGCTGTGCCGGAAACAATTGAGGCCAGTCTCCAATTGTCGGAAGCAACTCTGATCAGCATGGGCATTCCGATGGGTAAGGTTGTTGCCAGCATCCACGAGCGGCGGGATCAGTTCCGGCAGGAGTTGCAATAGACGCCTGATGTTTCGCAGTCACATAGTTAACGTTTAATCGACATCGTCAGAAGATGTCAGAGGCAATTTTTTCTACTGTGATGCGTGAGTCTCCCTGGCCAAGTCCTTGCCGAGACTGGAGCCGCCAAAGCAATGAAAAACGCAAGCGGTAAAAGCAGTCGTCATATCGCGGACCCCACGACAGACTTGGCGGCGATAGCATAGGATGATGGCAAATGTCCTATACAACGGTCGGCGACATCGTCACCCGCAGCGGCGTCCAGTACCACATCGACAACATTGATCCCTCCAATTTCGACGGCATCACCAATGTCGTCTTCATCGTGCAGGGAAGGATCGTGGCTTGACTAGTTTTCTTTGACGGACACCCCGTCCTCGCCAATCTTGATCTCGACGCCTGGCTTATTTTCCTCACGGTAGATGTAGATGCCCAATCCAACCGCAATGACGGCAAGCAAGGCGATCACGAGGTAGAGCCCATTCCGGTTCATCTAGTGTCCTTTCGCATGATGCGAGTCCTTTACCTAGAGCATTTCCCGATCAGATGCATCATATCCTGCGAGCTTGAAGTAGTTTCGGCATTCCTCAGGCTTGAACTGTTTGATGCCATCGGCAATGGCTCGCCACAGATCTGGGATTGTCCTAGACTTGCGGCGAACCCTCTATCGGTATGTCCATGGCTATAACACTGTCTATTCGTCCATATAGACGGATCATCCAATTCCGCTCACTTTTCAGCAAGGCGGCCTTCCCCGGATGAGTACGGTGAGATTGACCCGGAATCGGTTGCGCTGGCGTTGGTACTTGCGGGACATTTCCGCGCTGGCATGGCCAAGCTGCTTCTAGACGTAGCGTTCGTCGGCCTCGGCCGTGGAGGCAAGGCCGGCGCGCAATGAGCGGCCGGAGAATTTCTCCGCGCGTTCGCTCTCGGAAAGATCGCCGCGCCTGCGGCAAACGCCCCACATCGAAAGTCTCGAGGAGGCCGGGCTCCCTCTCAAGGTAGACCTCAACGATTGCTCGCTCGACGTCGAAGCGTTCTGGTGGCGGCGCTTTGGAGATTTTGCCGGGAACGTACCAGTCGCTGGGATAGGCGAAACGTCCGCCTACGGACACCAAGCCATCGAGCTCATTCAAAGCGACATCTACGAGCGGGTCAAGCTTAAGTCGATCTGAGTCCGACCGAACCGAAGGAGCTATTTCGAAGTTTGTCGAAATACAATTGACAGGCTTCAGTACCCGCGATATTCCTATTTCCATGATTATCGAAAAAGCAGCCTCCCAGCTCGAAGCGCTCGGCAATGTGACGCGCCTCAGCATCTACCGGACGCTGGTCCGAGCCGGCGACGACGGGCTACCTGTCGGGCGTCTTCAGGAGACGCTCGACATTCCCGCCTCGACACTCTCGCACCATTTGAAGCGGCTCGTGGATACCGGGTTGGTGGTGCAGGACCGTCAGGCAACGACGTTGATCTGCACGGCCAACTACCGGAACATGAATGTCCTTATCGGCTATCTGGTCGACGAATGCTGCGCGGACGCCGGCTGCGTCAAGCGACCCGATGTGGCGGCCGTGTGACCGCCGCTTTTTTTGACTTAATATTTCGAAATTTCTGGAAATATAAAAGGATATGCCATGACCTCGAATGAACGTCTGCCGGTCGCCGTCATCGGCGCTGGCCCCGTGGGGCTCGCTGCCGCCGCCCGCCTCATCGAGCGCGGTATCGAGCCGCTGATCCTGGAACGCGGCACGTCCGTCGGCGCGTCGCTGCTGGAGTGGGGGCATGTCAGGGTGTTCTCCCCCTGGAAATACAATATCGACGACGCGGCGCGGAAACTCCTGGATGCCAACGGCTGGGCGGTGCCATTGCCGCACCATCTGCCGACCGGAAGGGAGATCGTCGAGGACTACCTTCTGCCGCTCTCCCATGTCCCAGCGATTGCTCGGGGGCTCAGGCTCGGGGCAAGCGTGACCGCTGTCGCCCGCAGCGGCGTCGACAAGGTCTCCTCCATCGGGCGCGACCAACGGCCGTTCGTCGTCCGCTACTCAAACGGGGACGGCGAGCAAGACGTCGTCGTCCGGGCGGTCGTCGACGCGTCCGGAACCTGGGGACAGCCCAATCCCATGGGCGCCAACGGGCTGCCCGTCCGCGGCGAGCGTTCCTCCGACCGGGTGTCCTATGGCATCCCCGATGTCGCCGGCCGCCGGCGCGCCGACTTCATCGGCAAGCGGACGCTTGTGGTTGGGAGCGGTCATTCCGCCATCAACGTCGCGCTGGCCCTGATGGAGCTGCAGGAGAGCGATCCCCGGACCGAAATCTTCTGGGCGCTCCGCCACCACGGTGTCGAACGCCTGCTCGGCGGCGGCCTGAACGACCAACTGCCCGAGCGGGGCGCGCTCGGACTGGCCGCCAAACGGGCGATTGTCGACGGACACCTGAAGATGCTGACCTCATTTGCGGCGCAAGGCCTGACAATCGAGGATGGCCGTGTTTCGATCGAGGCACAGACGGGCGGAAAGCCCCTCAGGCTCGATGTCGACCAGATCGTCGTCGTGACAGGCTTCCGGCCGGACTTCACGTTCCTGCGCGAGCTCAGGATCGAGGTCAATCCCGCCGTCGAAGCGCCGCCGGCGCTCGCGCCGTTGATCGATCCGAACCTCCATTCCTGCGGTACCGTACCGCCGCATGGCGTCGAGGAGCTTTTTCACCCCGAGAAGGACTTCTTTATCGTCGGCTCCAAATCCTACGGCCGCGCGCCGACCTTCCTGATGAAGACCGGATACGAGCAGGTCCGTTCGGTGGTCGCCGAGATCGCTGGCGACCATGCTTCCGCCCGGAGGGTAGAACTCGTCCTTCCTGAAACCGGGGTGTGCCGCGTAGATGTTGGTAGCGCGCCGTCGGGCGGATGTTGCGGTGGTCCCGCGCCGGCCCCGGTGGATGCGTGCTGCGCGGCCGACGCGGTGGCAAAATCGGCCGGGAAATCCGGTTGCGGCTGCGGTGATCTTCCAACCGGCGGGCCAGAACGCGTGAGCGAAGGCTTCTGACGATGGAAGAATCGAAACTACCGCTTTGGACAGTCTGGGGTCTCGGTGCCACGCAGATCATCGGATATGGCACGCTCTACTACGCCTTTAGCATCCTCGTGCCGGACATCGCCCGCGACATCGGCCGGTCACAGCAGTGGGTGTTCGGGGCGTTCTCCCTGGCCCTCCTGGTCGGCAGTCTCGTTGCCCCGCTATCGGGACGTCTTGCCGACGTGATAGGCGCTGGACGCCTGATGGCGGCGGGGTCAGTCGGCGCTGCGCTGTCGCTTGTCGCGACCGCAATGTCGCCGGGGGCCATCACCTTCGCCATAGCGTTGGCGCTCACCCAGATCGTCTCGGCCGCTGTCCTCTACGCCACCGCATTCACGGCGATCGTCCAGGCGGGCGGCCGGACCGCACAGACGTCGATTGTTCATCTCACCCTCATCGCCGGCTTCGCCTCGTCTCTGTTCTGGCCGGTGACGTCGTGGCTGCATGAAACACTTTCATGGCGGGAGGTTTTTCTCGTCTATGCCGGGCTGAACGCGGCTGTTTGCTTTCCCGTGCACCTGCTGTTGGGCAGGCTGACGTCGCCGGCGAGTTTCGCTGCCCGTGACGCGCCACACCCGTTAAAAAGCAATGCACCGTGTCGGAACAGCGGCAGGCTGGTGTTCGCGCTGATGCTCGTAGGTTTTGCGGTGGAAGGTTATGCCTTGTCCGCCATCCTTGTCCATATGGTTCCCCTGACACAGGCGCTCGGCCTCGGCGCAGCCGGTCTGCTCGTGGCGGCGCTGTTCGGACCAGCCCAAGTCACCAGCCGCCTCATCAACTTGGTCTTTGGGCGGGCTCTGTCCCAGACACGGCTTGCCGTGATCGCCACGGTGCTGTTGCCGATCGGCCTGGCGATCCTCCTGGCCACGGCTCCATGGATGGTGGGAGCCGTCCTGTTCGCCATCTGCGCCGGCCTGGGTTCCGGTCTGACGAGCATCGTCGGCGGCACTCTGCCGCTGGAATTGTTCGGACGGGTGGGATATGGCCGGCGAATTGGCTGGTGCACGCTGGCCAAGCAACTGACCTCGGCGATCGCGCCGGTCGGCATGGCGGCTTCGATGTCTGAAATGGGAGTCGTCTGGTCGCTGTGGTTGGTGGCGGCAGTTGGCGTGATCAGCGCACTTGCCTTCGTCGGCATCCAGCTCACCGTCGAGCCTCGGTTTGCGAGGTCGAAGACAGCGGACGACAGGGTTATGAGGTCGGATCAACCATCATCTTGTGGTGGAGGCGCGTGAATTGGAAGGCAGGGAAGCCTCGCTGTCTGCGGGCGTACTACGGAAAGCGGCGGAATTTCGGGCTATCAAGCGGGCAAGAAGATCGTCGACGCAGGCGTCATATCGTCGTCGATACGCTCGGATGGTCGGCCTTCACAGCGCCTTTATTCAGGATCGCGACGGCGCGCCTGCCGTCCTTAAAACCATTCTCGAGCACTGGCCGTGGCTGAGACATATCTTCGCCGACGGTGGTTATGCCGGACCGCAGCTGAAGGGCGCACTGCAAAAGATCGCTGCGTTCACTCTTCAGATTGTCTGGCCGACCGACAAGGCCAGGGGCTTCAAGGTTCTGCCGCGTCGCTGGGTTGTGAAGCGCACCTTCGCATGGCGTGGCAGGTGCCGAGGATTGGCCAAGGATTGGGAAAAGTCCGTCGCATCAGCCGAGGCCTGGGTCACTATCGCCCACATCCGCGTTCTGACACGACGCTTGGCAAGGGTACTGATATTGTTTAAACATTTTCGAGGCAGACTCTTGGTGAAGAGATAAGAACGGCCGCCATTGGTGCGGCCTTTCTTGGGCGCTGCCGTAGCGCGGACGTTCAACTTCGCGAACATCGCCAGTCTGCCCCTCTAACCTTGCCTAGCGCCTCCTCCTCCGGGGACGGTTAATCGAGTGGCCGCTCCTTCGTTCTGCGACGTCGAGCGGCCGCCTTCGGTATTATGCCGCGATACGACGTGCAGCTTTTTCGGCAGCCTTCTTGTCGCTGCCATATTCGTCGAGAATTGCTTGCGCCTCCTCGACCGTTATTCTGAATTTCTTGGCGAGGACCTTTGCATCAATTGGTTTCGCAGGCGTAGCCGCCTGGGTCTGTTCGGTCATTTCTATCTCCTGAGAATAGCGGCGCGCATCAAATGCCCATCAGGGCGCGCTGCCGGCATACTCCAGATATGGGAATTGAGTGGCAAAGTTACCAGTGCGCATTGTGGTCAGTGCTTGAAGCGGTTGGCCGCTCTATCGGCCGCATCGCGATCCGAGCCGTGGGCCTCGATAATGCGCTTGGCGTCCTTCGGTTCCAGCCCGTGCTTCTTCGCGAAATACGCGACCTCGTACTTGTCACCCCGTGCGACTAGCTTGCGGTCTTGGCCCCGCTTTTGTTTGTTGTCCGACATTTCGGTCTCCGTGCGTTGGTTGGCATAGGTGAACGAGTGGCGGAATCGGAAGTTCCACCAGCTGGGTCGAGACCGTGCGCTTGGCCGTGTACGGACTGATGTCGCCGGTCGGGTTTTGGCCCGCGCTAGCCTTTCTCGAGTACCACGGTTGATCCCATTGAGCACCTCGGTTTTCCAACAATTGACAGATTGACCGCGCTAGTTCTGAAGGAGCTGCGGATGCGGGACCTTGCTTTACCCGGGCAAGCGGCAACAGAAGTTCGTGCACAGGCACGCCACGCGGCTCTCCCGTTTTCGTGTGGTTTAATGCGATCCAAATTTAACAACCCGAAAAAACATGCCATTTCCGGAACCCACTTCTGAAGCAAGGCCCCAAACCAACGGCTTTCCCGAGCCCAAATTCATGGACCTTGATCCATCAAGTCGGTCAGATCTCATGCCGATGCCGGACCACGCTCAGCAGGAGGAAAAAAGCCTCCGTTGGCAAGCCTGAGCCGGAATATGCGAACCCATTCACTGCGCTCGTCCTCCAGCGTCTCCCACAGGGGCCACTCAGGCGTGACCTCAATTGCATGCAGTATCGACCAATTGAGGCCAGATGCGGTGTCGCCGTCCTGAGGCAGCAAAGATATGAGTGCTCTGATGCCGTCGAATCCGAGAGGATAAATAAGCGCATCAATGCTCTCGTAACGGCGTCGAGCTGCTCCGCATCGAGGTCATCTGTCAGCTTCGCGCTGATTTTACAAAGCTCTCTCACCGCCTTTTGAACCACGGGGCCCGAGGACCCCGTTGGTTGAGTTCACCGCCTGGTCAGTTGACCAAACCGAGGAGGGGCCCGATCAGCGCCATCAAGGTGAAGCCAACGACGAGGAATATGACAACTAGAACAATGGACTCGGT
>UCOA01000052.1 GCA_900474095.1 Hyphomicrobiales bacterium
CTGCCGGCTCGGCAAGCCGGGATTTCAGTTTTCGTCGGCGGTCTTCATCCCGGCAAGGAAGCGCTTGATCATGTCGCGGGTGCCAGGGCCGGTCTTGGCCAGGGCTTCGGCTATGCGCCGCGACTGTGGTTCGGCCAAGGCTCTTGCCAGCGTCTTGCCTTCCTTCGTTGTATAGAGCTTGCGCTGCCTGCGGTCCTCCGGTCCAGCAACTTGGTGAATATATCCTGAATCGATGAGCTGTTTCAAAACACGTGCAAGGCTTTGCTTGGTGATCCTCAACGTTTCGAGCAGATCGGCAACGGTCATGCCGGGCTCGCGGTCGACGAAATGCAGCACGCGGTGATGCGCCCGGCCAAAGCCGCGTTTTTCGAGAATCGCATCGGGATCCGAGGTGAAATCCCGATATGCGAAGAAGAACAACTCGATGATTTCAAAGTCCACCGCGTCCGTCATGTCTGTCCCGGCCGGAGAGGGGTTCATATCGGCCTTCTGGTTCGGCTGTCCTGCCACGCCGTCATTTCCTTTCAACTGCACCGCACTTTGCGAAATTTTCGATAAAATATGTCAGCTATGTTGACATATTTTTTCGCGATTGGTAAGCGTCTGACCTCAGAAGGGCGAACATTCTGACGCAGGTCCGTCATTGAAGATAGGCCGTGCAGCTCTGATCGCCAATCCAAAATCACCAAAACTGATTTTCCTCGCTCCAGTTTGACGGTAAAACTGAAACACGAAGACAATCAACGCTAAGAATGGCGGTTACGCGCCGGAGGATGAGACGATGGCAGCAGTTCCCTTTGATCAGTTGGACGGTCAGATCTGGTTCAACGGTGAATTCGTCGATTGGAAGGACGCGAAAATCCATGTGCTCACGCACGGCCTGCATTATGCCAGCGCCGTCTTCGAGGGCGAGCGCGCCTATGGCGGCCGTGTCTTCAAGCTGACCGAGCACAATCAGCGCCTCCATAAGTCGGCCGAAATCCTCGGCTTCACCATTCCGTATTCGGTCGAGGAGCTGGATGCGGCGACGATCGAGCTTTTGAAACGTCAGGGCTTTTCTGAAGCCTATGTCCGGCCGATCGCCTGGCGTGGTTCGGAGTCAATGGGCGTTTCGGCCCAGAACAACCGCATCAACGTCTCCATCGCCATCTGGCAGTGGGGCAGCTATTTCAACCCGGCCGAAAAGCTCAAGGGCATCCGCCTCGATATCGCCGAATATCGCCGTCCGGACCCGAAGACCGCGCCTTGCGCCTCCAAGGCCGCCGGGCTCTACATGATCTGCACGATCTCCAAGCATGCCGCCGAAGCCAAGGGCTATGCGGATGCGATGATGCTCGACTATCGCGGCCAGGTCGCGGAGGCGACCGGCGCCAACATCTTCTTCGTCAAGGATGGCGTCATCCACACGCCGACACCGGATTGCTTCCTCAACGGCATCACCCGCCAGACGGTTATCGAGCTTGCCCAGCGCCGCGGCTACGAGGTGGTCGAGCGGGTAATCATGCCGGAAGAACTTGCAGGCTTCACCGAGTGCTTCCTGACCGGATCGGCCGCCGAAGTGACGCCGGTCTCCGAGATCGGCCCCTACACTTTCAAGCCGGCCACGATTTCCGAGACACTGATGAACGACTACACGAAGGAAGTCTATCCGGTGCCCGCTGCCGCCGAATGACTACACCGCATAATGCCTTAGATCGGAATCGATGTAAGGATAAATTATGCAGCAGTTTCAAAGTGCTACAGCGTCCTTTGCGCGTCGGGTTTGACGCGCGGCGCTGTCAAAGGCCGGATCTTCTTTAAAGGGGAGAGAGGCGGCGTGGCGTGCCGCCTTCGTTTATCGCGGAACTGATCATCCGCAGGGGCAGGACGCGCAGAGACAGCGCGAGAATCATTTCCGGCCCATCACCAGCTGCTTCGCCGCCGAACAGGCGAAAACGGCTCTTCGTTTTGCCAACTGCCTCAAAATTCTGGCCTTGTCAGGCTTCTCCCGCAGTCATTCGACCGTCGCGTAACCGGACGCCCCGCTATTCCAGGCGCCGCGTAACCGCGCTTTCTGCCGGTGTTCCCTGTGGAACTGCGAAAGTCCTGACAATGCAAAATACTGGAATTGTTCCGCTTTTTTCGGAACCTTCGAGCAATGGCGGGGGTTTAGACGCCACAGAGAGGATATTGGGATGCAACAGGACATCACCCGGGACTCGAATTCGGTCGCACACCAGTTGCGCCCCGTCGTCATCACCGTCGTCGTCGCCAAGCTTGCCGTTTTCGCCCTGCTGATGACGACGATCAACTTCCAGGCTCCGTTGCCGGCCCCTGTCGAAGTCGCGGAAGCCCGGTAGCGCGCGTTACCCGGCGCGATGGCAGCGCTGGTGATCTTAGAAGCTGGTTCCAACCGATTGACCGTTTTCAATACGCCGTATCCGTCCTATATGCGTCGTATCAGAGGTTCGCAGCGAGGCGGCATGTTACAGGCGGGCATCATTCCGGTTACCCATTTCCAGCAGAACTGCACGGTGTTGTTCGATACCGACACCAAGGAGGGTGTGGTCGTCGATCCCGGCGGGGACGTCGATGTCATCCTCCAGACCATCAAGGAAAACGGGATCACCCTGAAGGCGATCTGGCTGACCCACGGCCATATCGATCACGCCGGTGGCGCCAAGGAACTCGCCCAGGCCTTGAACCTCGATATCATCGGGCCGCACAAGGACGATCTGCCTTTGCTCGAAAGGCTCGAAGGCCAGGCGGAAAGATTTGGGCTGGCGATGAAGGTCGAGAATGTGCTGCCGGACCGGTGGCTGGAAGAGGGCGATACGGTCTCCTTCGGTGATCACGTCTTCGAAGTGCTGCACTGTCCCGGCCATGCGCCCGGCCATGTCGTCTATTTCAACCGCAAACAGGGGTTCGCCCATGTCGGCGACGTCTTGTTTCGCGGCTCGATCGGCCGGACGGATCTTCCCGGCGGCAACCACCAGCAACTTCTTCACTCGATTCGGGACAAGATCCTGCCGCTCGGCGATGATGTCGGCTTCATCTGCGGCCACGGGCCGGGGGGCCAGATCGGCGAGGAGCGCCGCACCAATCCTTACCTCCGCGGCTTGTAGCTGGCGCGGCGAACTGAGGCGGGGCACCGAAAGCAGGGCAACAAAAAAGGCACGTGCCGATCGGCGCGTGCCTTTTTCGAAGTGACAGTGCGGTCTTAGCCGGCCCTGCAGAAATACTCCCGGCCGTCATAACCGACGAAGGTGCCGGACTGCGAATCAAACGAGCGATAGCGCTGCGAGCAATAGCGATACCAGCCGGGGGTCCAGGGCTCCAATCCGCCATAGGTCTCGACCACGACGGGGCGGGCGCGGCGATAGACCGGGCGCGGTTCGTAATATTCGGGCTCCGGATCGACATAAACCCGTTCCTGATAGCGCGGCTGGCTGGCAAGCGCGCCGCCGATAACTACGCCCGTGGCAAGACCGAGTGCGCCGAGCGCGACCGCATCACCGTTGTTGTGGTGGTGCCGGCGGCGCCAATCCTCAGCCTGCGCGGACGTTACTGTCGGGATGACGGTTGCCGCGGTTGCAAGGGCGAGAACGGCAGCTTTGATACATGAGTTCATTGTTTCGATCCTGTTTTGGGCCGGACCATTTCAGTCCTTGTTAATGACAACAGGTTATTGTGGCGAAACTGAACGCAGCCTGAATGAAAAAAACCCGGCAGCGAGGCCGGGCTTCCACTTGAATCTCTCTGTCGAGGTTCGGCGGCTTAGGCCGAGACCTGCAAGTTGACCGCTTTCGGCCCTTTGCCGCGGCGATCCGGTTCCGTGTCGAAGCTGACCTTCTGATTTTCCGACAGTCCATTCAGGCCCGAGGCCTGCACTGCGGAGATATGCACGAAGATGTCGGCGCCACCATTATCGGGTTTGATGAAACCAAAGCCCTTGTCGGTGTTGAAGAATTTAACAATGCCAGTCTCGGCCATGCGTCAGGTCCTTTTTCCTCTGCCCGGATGCGGCGGGCAGCATTACAATGTTTGCCCCAGGGGCGTGCGGCAGGCAGTTCTCGACTATGAGGAAAGGGTCCTGTAATTGCAGCCAGCCATCGAAAAACTCTGTCTTTGTCTGACTGCCCGGTCCATTTTGCGTGCCCGGCGCGCATTATTTAAAGGTCTTCCCGTGTTCGCAAATTGCCCGAACCCGATAAGCTTGCTGTGTTTATTTTAAATTGGCAAGCAAAAGTTTTTTGAAACAAGTGTGCCAGCCCGTTTGTTCAAAAAGCAGTCAAATGACCAAAAATATGATTTTTCTACTGATATATTGCAAGCTATTGAAAAATTTTTGATTTTCGTCATGTTGCTTGTTTTTTAGGCCGTTTGCGCCATGATATGTCGCAGAACGCCAAGAAGCTCGGTATCTGTCCGAAGGCGCCGCCAAATATTGACCATAAGATTAAAGCTTGCCGCGTCATCAAGTTACTCGACCAAACGCGCAAAATCAGGCTCCAGGCCCTGGCGCTTCGTCAGTCCGGGTATGATCGCGTATGATCAGCATGCCGACCACCTGGCCTTCAGCTTTTCTTGTCCGCGGCGGAGATGCGCAACAGCCGGCCATCGTCTCCGTCCGTCACCACAAGCACCGCGCCGTCGGGCGCCACCTTGACATCGCGGATACGGCCGAATTCGCCTTCGAACAGGCGTTCCTCCGAAATGATCTTGCCGCTTTCATCGCGCTCCAGCCGCGCCAACAGCTGGTACTTCAGCGCCGATACCAGCAGGTTGCCGTCCCATTGCGGGAACATCGCGCCGTGATAGACGTCGATCGCGCCCGGCGCGATGGAGGGATCCCAGTAGTAGAGCGGCTGTTCGTAGCCTTCGGCCGCCTGGCCAACGCCAATCTCGGCGCCGGAATAATCTTTGCCATAGGTGATGACCGGCCAGCCGTAGTTCTTGCCCGGCTGCGGCGCGTTGACTTCATCGCCGCCACGCGCGCCATGCTCGACCGTCAGCAGCTGGCCCGATTGTGGATCGATGACAATGCCCTGCGGATTGCGGTGTCCCTTGGACCAGAGCTCGGGCAGGCCGGTGTTGCCGTCCTTGTAAGGATTGTTTGCGGGAATGCTGCCGTCCGGGTTGATGTGCAGGATGGAACCCGCATGATCGCGCATGTCCTGCGCCCGATCCCGCTCGCCGCGATCGCCGATCCCGAAGAACAGGCTGCCGTCGGAAGCGAAGACGATGCGCGACCCGAAATGCTGGCCCTTGCCGGTGAATTTGTTCATCCGGAAGAGTTCCTTGACGTCGGTCAGGTTCTTTGCGTCCTTTGAAAGCACGCCGCGCACGATTGCCGTTCCATAGCGGCTACCCTCCGCGACGGCCATCGACAGGAAAAGCGTGCGGTTTGTTCCAAAGCCGGGATCGAGCGCGACGTCGAGAAGCCCGCCTTGTCCTTTGCGCACACTCTTCGGAACGCCGCCGATCGGCGAGGATGCCTTGCCGTCGCGAATGATGCGAAGCTTGCCGCCAAGCTCCGTGACGATGAAGGCGCCGTCAGGCATCACTTCGACGGACCAGGGATTGTCGAGCCCGGAGGCAAGCGTTTCGACTTGAACGGGCGCCTTCTCAGTCGAAAATTGCACAGCGTCGTCAGCTGCGAGGGAAGGGCCTGCGAAGAGGACCATCGCTAGACCGGCGGCCTTATGCAGGTTTTCAAGCGTCTTCTTCATCTCGCCCTCCATTCGCACTCTGAAAAGCTGGGGTCAGGCGCGAAGGGATCAAGCCCGATCAAAAGGATTTTACCGACAGTTGACTGGCGCTGTCGAGTGCGGACAGCGTCGCTTGGGCGGTATCGGGCACAAGCTCCGCATTGACGATATAGCGCAAGGGACCCTGCTCGGTCGCATCGAATGGCCAGCAGGTGGCAAGCGCCAGGTTGCGGCCGGGCGCATCCGCGTTGATGCCGCTTTCGTCCCAACGGGCGATCCTGCTCGATCGGACGCGGAATGTCAGGTTCGCGCCATCCTTGCGGGTGACCATCAGAAGGTCGCCCGGCTTGACGTCCTTTAGCCAGCGGAAATGCGTGTCGCGATGGGCGGCAATGACGGAGGTGCCGAGTTCGCCCGGTGGCGGCGTGTTCGCAAGCCGCGCCGGACCGAAAGCCAGCGCCTCGCCACTGGCGCCCGACAGCACGACCGCCGTCTTGCCGATGCGTGGCGCGGTGATCTCCGCCTCGGTCGCAAAGTCGGCCCAGGGCCAGGGTTTGACATTGGTCTCACCGTGCAGCTGCGCCTCGAAGCTTCGCTTCAGCAGTACCTGCGAAATCTCGGCCTTCGCCTTCATGTAGAAGCCTTTGCCGACCAGCATCAGGCCGGCAATCGCGATGAGGGAAATGCCTGCGAGCACCAGTGTTTCCAACATGCTGAGGCGCGCCAGAAAGCCGCCACGCCGGTTCATCGTCTGATTATTGGACACGGCTGCGCGCCTCCAGGATGAGGCCCCGCATCTGCCAGCGCCACAGGCCGAAGGTGGATGCCGCCATCACGGCAATGGCAAGCAGCATCAGGCCGATGAGGATATACCGGTCGGCAAGCGTCGCCGTTTGCGGCAGGTTCACCTGATTGCCCGCTTCCGCGATCAGGCTGGCGGCCCGCGCCGTTGGTGCTGCGGCCATCCGGTCGGCGACCACGATCGCCTGTTCTTCGCTCTGCTGGAGCGCGGCCTTGCGCTGATCCTCCGGCAACGCCTGGGGCGCCTTCTTGCCGAACACCTTCTCGAAATCCCAACCCTCGGGCAGGTTGAGTGGCACTTCGGTGCCGGCAACAGGTTGGCCGGCCGGACGCGACGGCGTCACGTCGACGGCAACAAGGCTGGTGACCCGCGAAACGAGATGATGGGCAAGTGCTACTGTCTCGATCTGCTTGTCGAGCACTGCCGCGTCGTTCAGGGCATAGGCGTTGGCTTCGAGGTCGTCGATCTTGCGGCGCGCCCAGAGCTTGGCAATGCCCTTGCCTTCGGACGCCTTGGCAACATCCATCTCGACGTGCCAAGACTGGCCACCGGTCTTGCCGGTGATCTGAAGCTTGCCGGCAGCCGAGGCACCGTCGAGCTGTGCGGTCAGGACGACCGGCTCGCCGCGATAGAGGTCTGGCATCGGGTTCGGCGTGATATCCTGGGTATTCGTGCCTTCGAAGGTTACGGCGATGTCGGTCATCGCTGGATTTTCCAGCTTGTCGAACAGTTCGCCCATCCTGGCGGCGACCTGGTCCTCCGAGCCGATCAGCGTGAAGGTGCCGCGGCCGAGTTCAGCGGCCTTGGTCATGAAATGGGTGTTGGGCGCCGAGCCGATGCCGACGGTGAAGACGCGGGCGTCGCCGCGGTTCTTGGATATCTCCGCGAACAATTGCGCCTCGTTGCCGATCGCTCCATCCGTCAGAAACACGACCTGCCGCAATGCACCGGGCTCGATCGATCCCTGGGTGCGAAGGGCTGCCTCCAGCGCCGGCAGCATTTCCGTGCCGCCATCCGCCGTCAGGCCGCGGACGAAGGCGATTGCATCCTCGCGCTTGTCCGGCGCCGCCGGCACAAGGGAGGGAAAATGCACGCTCATCGTGTCATCGAAACGGATGACGTTGAACCTGTCTTCCGGCCGCAGCTTGGAGATTGCAAGCGCCAGGCTTTCGCGCGCCTGTTCGATCGATTTGCCGGCCATCGAGCCGGAATTGTCGATGACGAAGATGACTTCGCGCTTCGGATGCATTTCCGGGGTGGCGTCGATGGTCGGTGGCGTGACGAAGCCGAGCAGATAGGTCTTCCCGTCGGCCGTCTCGCGGAAGAGACCGGCACGCGGCGCCTTGCCGGCAGCTGCGTTCCAGCTCAATTCGAAATCCTTGTCGGCCGGCACGCTGCCGTTCTTCAGGGTGATCCTGCGCGCCGCGTCATCGACTGTCTGGACGTCTGTCTCGTGGAACGGCGTGGCGACAGTGCCAATCGGGAAGCCGGCGTTGAGATTGACCGTCAGCGTCACCGGATTGACCTTTGCATTCTCCGCCGGATCGAGCACGGGTGCTGTGATCTTGCCGCGGTCCGGCACCGGATCGCTGACGGCAAAGCCTGATTTGGGATCGAGATCGACGGTCTCAACGATCGGATCGGGATTGTAGCGTGGTGCGACGACCATCGGGAACCGCAACGAGAACGCGCCGCCCGACTGATGCACGCTGCTCTGATATTCGATCTGCACGACGATGGTTTCGCCGGGGCCGATATTGGCGACCTGATTGGTAAAGATGTTCGGGCGCTGCTGTTCGAGAAGGGCTGTCTTCTTTCCTGCGGCCTTGGCTTCCTCATAGACCTTGCGGGCTTCTTCGCGCGCCTTGATCTCGCCCTCGATGAAGCGCTCGCCGATCTGCATCTTCAGCGTATCGACGGCGGAGTTTTCCGGCAACGGGAATACGTAGGTGCCCTCGACCCAGCCCTTGCTTGGGTTCTGGAACCGCTGTGTGACGCGGGTACGCAGGATCGGGCCGTTGACGTCGATCTGAACGTCGGTCGCCAACCGCGGCGCCTCGACGAAGGAGCCGGGCTCCTTGGAGGGGAAGAGCAGGGCGCCTGTGCCCATGTCGTTGGGGTGCACATAGCCTGCGAAGTGCTGCGGTTTGGTTTCTCCGGTCTCGGCCGAAGCCTGCGAGAAAAAGCCCATGACGAAAAACAGGACGACCGTCACGGCGACAAGCACTGCGACCAGCAGATATTCGACGTATCGCGTGTACTGGCGGCGCGGTATCGTGGCGCCGATTTCGGTATCGACAAACATTGCGGAGGCCCCTCGGTGCGGATGGATTCGGTATGTCCTCAGGAAAGGCTCCGAAATCGACTGCACGAGGACGGAATTGCGGCGGCCCGCGGCATTTGTTGTGACCAAATCAAGGCGTTGCGGAAATGCCGCAAAGTTCCTGTTTTTGAAGAATAAATCGCGACCCTGAAGCGTTATTCTCTATCACGGTCGAAGGCGCGGCCGCTTCCAATCTTTTTTCGTTTGCCGGCGTGAAAAATCGGAGTCGATTCAAGTCTCTGTGCAACGCTGGCGAGAAAGTGATTCATCCCAATCGGTGATGTGACTGATGAAACATTGTCATGGTCACGCATTTTGCCGGCCTTGCTGGCTCTTTGCGCTTGAAACCGAAGCGGTCTTTCGACATACACCTAACCGCTATGGAGCCTGGCAAAGACCGCTCCCACTGGCGCGCATGCTGTTTCAACCTGATCAGGATAAACCCCATCATGGCCTTTCTTGCCGACGCCCTTTCCCGTGTGAAGCCATCCGCCACCATCGCCGTTTCCCAGAAAGCCCGGGAACTGAAAGCCAAGGGCCGCGATGTGATCGGGCTTGGCGCCGGGGAGCCGGATTTCGACACGCCGGACAATATCAAGCAGGCGGCCGTCGACGCGATCAACCGCGGCGAGACGAAGTACACGCCGGTTTCGGGCATTCCGGAACTGCGCGAGGCGATCGCGAGCAAATTCAAGCGCGAGAACAATCTCGACTACACCGCCGCGCAGACGATCGTCGGCACCGGCGGAAAGCAGATTCTTTTCAACGCCTTCATGGCGACGATGAATCCTGGCGATGAAGTCGTTATTCCGGCACCTTACTGGGTGTCCTATCCGGAAATGGTGGCGCTTTGCGGCGGCACGCCGGTGTTCGTCGCCGCGACCCAGGAAAACAATTTCAAGCTGACGCCGGCCGATCTGGAAAAGGCGATCACGCCGAAAACCAAGTGGTTCGTCTTCAACTCGCCGTCCAACCCCTCGGGCGCCGCCTATAGCCATGCGGAACTCAAGGGCCTGACGGACGTGCTGTTGAAGCATCCGCATGTGTGGATACTGACGGACGACATGTACGAGCACCTGACCTATGGCGACTTCAAGTTCGCGACGCCGGTCGAGGTCGAGCCCGCTCTCTACGACCGCACGCTGACGATGAACGGCGTTTCCAAGGCCTATGCCATGACGGGCTGGCGCATCGGCTATGCGGCCGGTCCGCTGGCACTGATCAAAGCCATGGACATGATCCAGGGCCAGCAGACCTCGGGCGCCTGCTCGATCGCCCAGTGGGCCGCCGTCGAGGCGCTCAACGGCACGCAGGACTTCATTCCCGAAAACAAGAAGATCTTCGAAGGCCGTCGCGACCTCGTCGTCTCCATGCTCAACCAGGCCAAGGGCATCGAGTGCCCCTCTCCTGAGGGCGCCTTCTACGTCTACCCGTCCTGCAAGGGCCTGATCGGCAAGACCGCACCCTCGGGCAAGGTCATCGAAACCGACGAAGACTTCGTCTCCGAGCTTCTCGAATCAGAAGGCGTCGCCGTCGTCCACGGTTCCGCCTTCGGCCTCGGCCCCAACTTCCGCATCTCCTACGCGACCTCCGAAGAATTGCTGGAAGAGGCCTGCAAGCGCATCCAGCGCTTCTGCGCAGCCTGCAAGTAAAACTAGGTTGATACCGTCACAATGGGCCCGCCGGAAACGGCGGGCTTTTTTGTTGGCCAGATTCCGGCCAGCCCACAGGATCCGCTCCGCCGCTTCGCCTTCCCACGTAGCAACATCTAGCCTAACCGCTGCAAATTCCTGTCCCGGACACGCCATGCGGGTTCCGCTCTCGCCTCTTTCCCGTTAAACCATCGCCTGTCGAGGAGCCAGGTCATGAACATCGCGCCGCATCACAGGATCTATATCTGCTTCTTCCTGTTCGCCGTCTCGCTCGGCGCGCTTCTGGCGCGCATGCCCGATCTCCAGGTGGCCTTGGGCGTCAACAAGTCCGAACTCGGATTGACGCTGATCGGCATGGCGATCGGGGCGCTGATCTCGCTAACGCTTTCCTCGCCGCTGATCGCCCATCTCGGTGCTCGCACCACCGCCTTTATCACGGTCCTCGGCACGGCGGCGGCCTTCGCATTCGTGCCCTGGGTCGGCGCGGCCCCCTTGGTGTTCTGCATTTTGTTTTGCGCCGGGCTTCTGGCCGGGGCGCTGGAAATCAACCTCAACGTCGAGATCGACCGCATCGAGGCGCAGCTCGGGCGCGGAATCATGAACCGGGCACATGGCTTCTGGAGTCTCGGCTTCTTCGTCACCGCGCTGATCGCCTCCGTCGTCCGCCAGGCTGAAATATCGATGCAGGTTCATCTGGCCGTGACGCTTGCCGTCGTTCTCGTCGCCGGCACGATCGCCATTTCCGGCATTCGCAACGCTCCGGCGCGCGTCTTGTCGCATGAGACAAACGCGCCGCTTCTGGCGCTGCCGACCATCGGGCTCCTGCCGCTCTGCATCATCGGGGTCGCCGCCTTTCTGGTGGAGGGCGCAGGCATCGACTGGTCGGCCATCTACATGCGCGATGTCTTTTCGGTTGAACCGTTCATCGGTGGCCTCGGGCTGACGCTGTTCACCTTCTTCATGGCGATGGCCCGGCTGTTCGTCGATCCCGTGGTCGACCGCTTTGGCGCCCGCGCGGTTGCATCGGCTCTTCTCATCCTGTCGGGCATCGGTATCGCAGCGGTGTGGCTTGCGCCGCACCCTTACGTCGCGCTCGCCGGTTTCGCGCTGATGGGAGCCGGCTGCAGCGCCGTCTATCCTCTGGCGGTTTCGGCGGCAGCCCAGCGCACCGACCGCGCTGCCCAAGTGAACGTCGCAGCACTCGGGCAGGTGACCTTCATCGTGTTCTTCCTTGCGCCGCCACTGCTCGGCTTCGTCGCAGAACATGCCGGTATTCGCACCTCCTACCTCATCTGCCTGCCACTCGTCGTCTACGCGCTGTTTTCCGTGAAGGCGCTGGCACCGCGGCGGGATGTAGGTGATCCGGTGAATTCGACCGCCGTCACGCAGGGCTGAATTCCGGGGCGTACCGTCTGCCGCCGATCCGGCGGGTGATCAGCGCGTCCCGTGCCGGTGCGACCATGCGCACAGCGATAGCGGCTCCTGGCGCAGGAGGTCCTCGACCATCCGACACGTCTGATCGATCGGCGCGAAACGCTGGAACGCTCGGCTGCCTGCCGCCGCACAAGCCAGGGTCCGGTAGCCGGGCAAGCCCTCAGTTCTTGAACACGATGCAGGCGCCGCCGCCCTTGCGAATTGCGGAGCAGACCACTTCGGCCTCCCGTCTTGTCTCGCGGCCGATGCGGGCCGCATAGCGCAGGCGGTTGCCGAAGGCCCGGTTGCGCTCCCGTAGGATCAGTGGCTTTTCCGCATTGAGCGGCGACGGCATGCGCTTGACGGTAGCAAGGAACAGTCGCTGCGCCACCGATTTGTGGAAATGTGCCGAAAGTTGCGCGCCCCAGGGCGCCCAGGTGCCTTCCTCTTCAAACACCACGTCCTTAAGGCGGCGTTTGTCGGCAAGGGCGGTGCAGGCATCGTAGAACGGCTTGTCCTTGTCGAGCCTGAGATCGAGCGTCTCCGGCGGATTGTCCTTCCATTCCTCCACCGGGTGGGCGGTGATGGAGAGTACATAGGCGCGCGTCTCATGAGGCAGGTTGCCGGTGCGCAGAAATGTCTCCAGCCCGCCTTCACCGGCATTGTAGGCTGCGGCGGCAAGGCCGAGATTGCCGAAGCGGTCGCGCAGGTTGTCAAGGTATTCGGCCGATTCCCCCAAGGCTTCCAACGCATCGAAGCTGTTGGAAAGCCCGCGCAGCTTCGCCGTCGAGGGAATGAACTGCGCGATCCCCTCGGCTCCCTTCGGGCTGACGGCATCCGGACGGAACAGGCTTTCCTTCCAGATCAACCGTGCGAAGAAATCAGGCGGCAGCGCGTTGGTCTCAGCGAAATGGCCAAGGGCAGTGCAGATGTCGCGGCTGTAGCTGTGGGCGCGAACGCAGAGTGTCGCATTTGGCGTTCTGGCGGAATAGATGCAGGGTGGCGCGCGCCATTCCGATTGGGCGATGGCGATAGTTGCGCTCGAGATTGTCACGATGCCAAAGGTTGCGGCAAACAGCACCGCAAGCCACGCCTGATCATGCCGCTGTCTCTCGTGCCTCATCCGCACCTGGGCCATCCGCCAAAGATCTCGACGGTCCTTGATAGCACCGATGCAGCGGGACGGGGAGAGGGCCTATGACTAATCCGGTTCTTCGACGAAACGATCAAACACGGGTTGTGATGCCCCTTGCTCAAAAATCCCGCCCTGTCAGGGCGGGATTGAGAGATTTGAACGATTTCTAGGCGACCTGCTCGAGCAGCGGATAGTCGGTATAACCCTTGGCGCCGCCGCCATAGAAGGTGGCCTGGTCCGGTGCATTGAGCGGCGCGTTGTTCTTCAGGCGCTGCACCAGGTCCGGATTGGCGATGAAGGGCTTGCCGAAGGCGACGAGGTCGGTCTTGCCCTGCTCGACGGCCTCGACGGCGAGTTCGCGGTCGTAGCCGTTGTTGGTCATCCATGCGGCCTCGCCGCCGGCCTTTTCATAGGCCTGGCACAACGCCTTGTAGTCGAACGGGTGGTCGCCCTGCTGGAAATCGCGCGGGCCGCCGGTCGCACCTTCGATGATATGGATATAGGCGAGCTTGTACTTCGCCAGGCCTTCGACGACGTAGGTGAAGAGCACTTGCGCGTTTGGATCGGACGAGTCATTGGCAGGTGTTACCGGCGAAATGCGGATGCCGGTGCGGCCTTCGCCGATTTCCTTGGTGATCGCATCAACGACTTCGAACAGGAAGCGGGCGCGATTCTCGATCGGGCCGCCGTACTGGTCGGTGCGCACGTTCGAGCCGGAACGCAGGAACTGGTCGATGAGGTAGCCATTGGCTGCATGGATTTCGACGCCGTCGAAACCGGCATCGATAGCCGCTCGCGCTGCCTTGCGATAGTCTTCGAGGATGCCGGGAATTTCGGCGAGTTCGAGTGCGCGGGGCTCGGAGGTTTCGGCGAACGTGCCTGTGCCGTCTTCGTTGACGAGGTAGGTCTTCGATTTCGCCTGGATGGCCGAGGCCGACACCGGCTTTCCGCCGTTCGGCTGCAGCGATGTGTGGGAGATCCGGCCGACATGCCACATCTGCACGACGATCTTGCCGCCGGCCCTGTGCACGGCTGAGGTGACTTGCCTCCAGCCGTCCAGCGCTTCCTCGCTATAGAGGCCGGGAACGTCGGCATAACCCTGACCCTGATGGGTGATCGCGGTCGCTTCGGTGATCAAGAGCCCGGCGCTGGCGCGCTGTTCGTAATAGGTGACGTTCAGTGTGTTCGGAACGGCACCCGGAGAGCGGTTGCGCGTCAGCGGCGCCATCACGATGCGGTTGGCAAGCTCGATGTCGCCGATCTTGATCGGGTCGAAGAGGGAAGTCATGGGAAGTCCTTTTCGTTCGTTGCGGGGATAGTCATTCAGGGAGGATAAGGGCTGGCTGGGAGGATAAGGGCTGGCTGGGAGGATAAGGGCTGGCTGGGAGGATAAGGGCTGGCGGGCGGATCGCCGTCAGAGCGTGTTGCCTATGTCTTTCAGGAACGCCTGGATGGTCTCTTCGTTCCTTTTGTAGAAAATCCACTGGCCGATACGTTTGGTGGTGACGAGACCGGCGCGCTGCAGGATCGCCAGATGGCCGGAGACGGTCGATTGCGAAAGACCGCAGCGCTCGAACTGGCTGGCGCAAATGCCCATGGCCAGCGGATGATGCTGGTCGGAAAAATGCGCTTCCGGTTCCTTCATCCATCCCAGCATCTCCATGCGCTTCGGATGCGCCAGTGCCTTGAGGATCTCGTCCTTGTCCATCAATCGACCTTGTATCGCCAAATCTCGATATACCGATATGTAGATCGTGTTTGTCCGATATTCAAATCACGTCTCTGTGAGGGGATTCTGGGCAAAAAAAGAGGGCCACGGGAAAACCGGGCCCTTTAAGTGTGAAGGTCAAAAACCTCCAGAGGGGAACAGCTGCTGCGGTGGCACTGGGAGGAAAAAGACCACCATCTGCATCAGCTGGATTGGATATGGGAAAAGGGGCTGCGCAATTCAACCCGCGGCGCCGAGAAAAATTGCAACTTTTGGGATGTACCTGAAATCAAGGCAAAAAAAGAGGGCCACAAGAAAACTTGGGCCCTTTATAGTTATGAAGGTAATTAAACCTCCAGAGGGGAACAGCTGCTGCGGTGGCACTGGGAGGAAAAAAGCCACCAAACTGCATCAGCTGCAGTCGATATGATGGTTTTTTGGGCGAACTGCAATGATTTAATATGCATGACAGCCATGTGCCGGACGCAGCCCTGCGCAATTTTCAAGCGATTTAAATCGCTTATGTCGTTGAGATTATCAAGGCCGTGGCGATAAACGAGTTAAAACAGGAGTTTGTCGAGGAGGAATTAGAGAGCATTTTTTGTGCAACTGCGAAGAGGACTTTAGAAGTTCCAGTTGCGCGCCTTTGCAACGATGAAATCACGGAAGACTTTCAACTTGGCGGCGTTCTTCATCTCGTCGGGATAGCAGAAATAGGTGTCGAAGGACGGAATGGCGGCACCGATCGGCAGTTGAATGAGGCCGGGATCACGACCGACGATATAGTCGGGCATCATGGCGATGCCGATGCCGAGAAGGCAGGCGCGCTTGATCGAGGTCTGGCTGTTGATCTGCAGATGCGAGGGGCGGGGATTGTCCTGGTCGCGCCCGGCGATCTCCAGCCAGTTGACGTCGAGCAGGTAGTTCGGCGCAGGCTCGCCGAAGGTGATGATGCGGTGATTGTCGAGATCGTCGACCGACTGCGGCTCGCCGTACTTGTTGATGTAGGATGGCGCCGCATAGACGTGCATGTGCACGGTGAAGAGCTTGCGCTGGATCAGGTCGGACTGCTGCGGCTGACGCAGCCGGATGGCGCAGTCGGCATGGCGCATGTTAACGTCCAGCTCCTCGTTGTCGAGGATCAGCTGCACCTGCATTTCCGGGTAGAGCGAGAGGAACTCCTGCACCTTGTCGGTAAGCCAGCCCTGGCCGAGGCCGACGGTCGTGGTGATGCGCAGCTTGCCGCTCGGCTTGTCGGTGGTCTCGGTCAGCTGAACCTTGACGCTTTCGAGCTTCATCAGCACTTCGTGGGCGGTGCGATAGAGGATTTCGCCCTGTTCGGTGAGGATCAGGCCGCGGGCATGGCGATGGAACAGCTTGATGCCGACGTCCTGCTCGAGCGAGCTCACCTGGCGGCTGATGGCCGATTGGGAAAGGTGCAGCTTGTCGGCCGCATGGGTGAAAGATCCCGCTTCCGCCGCCGCATGGAAAATGCGCAGTTTGTCCCAGTCTAGCGGCATAGAGCCCCCCATAAAGGCTCGTGGCGGAAAACGGCCTCGTTGTTTCCCGCCAGAGAGCTGATTGTCTGTTCCCACTCAGGAGCGAGAATTCCCGCTCCAATTGTTCGCGGCTTCTATTCGGCCGCAATTGCGACGGGCATATGGCCCGCCAGGTATTTTTCGGCTTCGAGCGCAGCCATGCAGCCCATTCCGGCGGCCGTGACCGCCTGGCGATAGATGTCGTCCGTAACGTCGCCGGCCGCGTAGACGCCAGGCACGTCCGTGGCGGTCGAATCGGCGGCCGTCCACAGGTAGCCGTTGGGCTTCAGGCGCAGCTTGTCCTTGAAGAGCTCGACCGCCGGCGCATGGCCGATGGCGACGAAAACGCCGTCGATTGGCATTTCGCTCGTGTCGCCGGTGCGGGTGTTGCGCAGCTTGACGCCGTTGACCGAGGCCGGCATCGGTGGCTTAGCCGGGCTGCCGAGATATTCGACAACCTCGTGATCCCAGATCACCTTGATGTTTTCCTTGGCGAACAGCCGCTCCTGAAGGATTTTTTCCGAGCGGAAGCTGTCGCGGCGGTGAATGACCGTCACGGTCTTGGCAAGGTTCGAAAGATAGAGAGCTTCCTCGACTGCCGAGTTGCCACCGCCGACGACGATCACGTCCTTGTTGCGATAGAAGAAGCCGTCGCAGGTGGCGCAGGCCGAAACGCCAAAACCCTGGAAGGTGGCCTCGCTCTCGATGCCGAGCCATTTGGCCTTGGCGCCGGTAGCGATGATCAGAACATCGGCCGTCCAGTCGGTGCCGCTGTCGGTCGTGAGCTTGAACGGCCGCACCGAGAGATCGACGCTGGTGACGAGATCGCTGACGATCTCGGTGCCGACATGTTGGGCCTGCTTGAGCATCTGCTCCATCATCCACGGACCCTGGACCGGATCCGCATACCCCGGATAGTTCTCGACGTCGGTGGTGATCATCAACTGGCCACCCTGTTCCATGCCGGCGATCAGAACCGGATTGAGCATTGCACGCGCCGAATAGATGGCGGCGGTGTAGCCAGCCGGGCCTGAACCGATGATGAGAACTTTGGTGTGTCGGGCAGTCATGAGCCGGGTCCTTCGATCGTCGGAACGGTATAACACCGTCCGGCTTCGTCATATGGTGAGAAATTGTTTCCTTAGTCTAGGGATTCCGGCAGCCTTGTTTCAAGGGCAGCCCCGTTGATACACACAGATGTGTTGCCCGATTGCCCCGGTTTGGCGAGGTTTTTGTGCATGCCGGGCAAAGACGCTCTCGTTTTTTCATCCTAATACGTGTTACCGACAAAACGTGTGACAATCGCCGATCGGACAGAAGTGGCAGTGAACAAGCGGCAATCTCCATATCCGTTTCGCAATCCCGGCGATTTCGACTACGGCCGCACGCTTTTTCACCGGTTCGGCACCTGGCTCGACAGCCGCCGCGTTACGTCCCGCCGAAAGAGCAATAGCGAAACCGTGCCGTTGTCGCTTTTGTGGCCCGCAACCTTCCGGCCGCTGCGGAAGACGGATGTGCCGCTGCTTTTCCTGGCGCACAACGATCTCAAATTCATGCGGTCGCTGCTTGCGCACTACCGCCGGCTGGGCGTCAGCCGCTTCATCTGCGTCGACGATCAGTCCGATGACGGCACGCGTGAGTTTCTTTGCGCGCAGTCCGACGTCGACGTGTGGACCTCCGGTGTGCGCTATCGCGAGGCAAGGCGCGGCAAGCTGTGGCGCGAGGCCCTGTTTGCCCGCTACGGCAAGAACCGCTGGTATCTCAACATCGACGCCGATGAGTACCTCGTCTACGATCGTTGTTTCGAACGGCCGCTGCCGGACCTGATCGCCCGGCTCGAAAGCCTGGGCGTGCGCCGGTTCGCGGCCCCGATGATAGACATGTATCCCGGCGGCCAGGTCAGCGCCTTTGCCTTCGACGGTTCGACGGACGCCATGCCATGGGAGATTGCCGATTGCATCGATGGCAGCGGCTATGTCATCGAAAAGACCAAGCGGTTCCTCAGCCTTGCGGGCGGCCCGCGGAGGCGGAAGTTTGCAGCTGAGGCCGAGATGATGAAATACCCGCTGATGTACTGGGACGACGATTGCAGCTTCGGCGTCAGCATCCACCAGCCGCTGCCCTTCGACCGCAATTTCTCGCCGATCTCCGGCGTGCTGCTGCATTTCAAGTTCTTTGCCGATTATCACGAGAAAACCCGTCAGGCCGTGGAGGACAAGCAGTATTTCGGCGGCGCACGCGAGTACCAGCGCATTCTCGACACGGTTGCCGCCAGCGGCGAACTCGATTTCGTCTATGAAGACACGCTGCAATATTCATCGCCGCAACAGTTGATCGAACGCGGCTTCATGCAGCCGATCTGGGCTGCCGGGGCGGGGGCCTGAGAGCGTCATGCGCATCGGATCGCTTTCGCATTATTACTGTCTCCTTCGCGGGCTTGTGATGCCGGGATATTTGCGCGTCGGCCGCAAAGCCCGGATCAAGCAGGGCGCGTTCATCGATGCCTATCGCGGTCGGGTGGTGATCGGCGATCGGTTCAAGATCCATCGGGGCGGTTTCATCGACGTGCAGAAGGGTAACATCGAGATCGGTTCGAACGTCTCGATCAATCCGTATAGTATCCTTTACGGTCTCGGCGGGATCAGGATCGGCAATGACGTGCGGATCGCCGCCCATGTCGTCATCGTTTCCTTCGATCACCGTTATGAAGACGTCTCCAAAGCCATCACGATGCAGGGCGTCGCCGCCAAGCCGATTGTCATCGAGGATGATGTCTGGATCGGTGCCGGCGCGAAGATCTTGGGCGGCTCGCATATCGCCAAAGGTTGCGTCATCGGGGCGAATGCCGTGCTCAAGGGCAAGACCGAACCCTATGGAATTTACGTTGGCAGCCCGGCGCGGCTCTTGAAGTACCGCGGGCAATAACAGGAAGCGGCCCGCAAGCGGCCGATCGAACAGAAACGGGAAGCTCAACCATGGTGATGCGCGTCGAACTTGATGCAATCGATATGAAGATTCTGCGCGAGCTTCAGAACGACGGCCGGATGACCAATGTCGAGCTTGCCGAACGGGTGGGCATATCGGCGCCGCCGTGTCTCAGGCGCGTGCGCAAGCTGGAGGAGGCCGGCATCATCCGCGGCTATCGCGCGCTTCTGAATGCTCCGGCACTCGGCTATGATCTGGTTGCCTTCTGCATGGTCGGCCTCAAGCACCAGTCGGATGCCAATCTGAAGGCTTTTGCCAAGCAGACGGCCAATTGGCCGCTGGTGCGCGAGGCGTGGATGGTCTCGGGCGAATCCGATTTTCTCCTTCAGTGCGTGGCCGAAAACCTTGCAGCATTTCAGGATTTCGTTATTGAGGAGCTCACGGCCACGGAGAACGTGGATACCGTGCGCACGATGCTGACCATCCGGCAAGTCAAGGATGTTGCTCTCATAGAGATCTAGGTCGCTTCCGCGCTGGTGTCTCCGGTTGTCACGATAGGATCAGGTGTTTTGAAAAGACTGCTGCGATCGCTGCGCAAGAGCCTCCGGTATATGTTCAACGTGCGCACCGTCCGGCTGGGCGGAGTTACGATTGATACGACCGTCGGTCATATTCCTGAAAACGTCCGGGAACTGATTTTTCGCGAGATCTACGAAGACACCGAGCGCGACCTGATCGGCAAGATTCTGAAACCCGGCATGCGCACGCTTGAAATCGGCACCGGTATCGGCTTCGTCAGCCTGGTTGCCGCCCGCATCTGCGGCGAACACAATGTCTTCTGCTATGAGGCCAATCCGGAGTTGGAGCCGACAATCAAAAGAAATTTTGCGCTGAACGGTCTGACGCCGAACCTCACCATGCGCGCGGTCACCGTGGACGGTGCGCCGATCACCTTCTTCAAGAGCGACAACATCATTTCCTCCAGCGTCTACGATCGCAAGCGCAACGACATGCAGATCCTGGTCGAAAGCGAGGCGCTTTCGGATGTTCTTGCAAAGCATGATCCCTCGGCATTGATCATGGATGTCGAAGGTGCCGAAATCCAGCTGCTCGGAGATGTCGACCTGAGGAACGTTGCCGATATCATCGTCGAGCTGCATCCGCATATCGTCGGCGAAGAGGCCGTCACGGCACTTATTTCCAACCTGAAGGACCGCGGGTACGTCATGCTGAGCAACAACCGCAAGACATCCCATTTCGCGCGCGCGGCCTGAAGGGCACCCTTTCATGCCATCGAAACTCCCGCTTTCCGCCTTCATCATCTGCCTGAACGAGGAGGCCTATCTCGGCAATTGCATCGAGAGCCTGGGAGGCTGCGCGGAAATCGTCATCGTCGATTCTGGCTCTACCGACGGCACGGCGGCACTGGTGCAGTCCTATATCGACAAGGCCTGGCCGATCCGGTTCCTGTTCGAAGCCTGGCGCGGCTATGCCGGACAGAAGCAGTTCGCGCTCGACCAGTGCAAAGAGCCGTGGTGCCTGAACATCGATGCCGACGAGCGGCTGGACCAACCCTTGCAGGCTTTGCTCCCGTCGCTTCTCGAAGCCCCGGCAGAGACCGTCGGCTGGCGTATTGCCCGCCGGCCCTATCTGATCGGCTACGGCTATACGCCGGAGACGGTGCGCGAGCGCAAGAACCTGCGGCTGATCCGCAAGGGAAGGGGTGCTTACGATCTTTCCCAGAAGGTCCATGAAGGCATCGTGCCGGACGGCAAGGTCGAGGCGGCGGCGACCGGCAGCCTCCTGCACTACCGGCCGCTGATCCTCGATGAGCAGATCCTCAAGGAAAACAAATATTCGACGCTGAAGGCTGACCAGCAGTTTATGGCCGGCAAGCCGCCGCGCGCCTACAAGATGATATTCAGCCCGCCGCTCTATTTTCTGCGGCTCTATTTCCGCAACGGCCTTTGGCGTTGCGGCTTTCCCGGCTTCATCGAGGCGGCGACGGGAGGCATGTACGCCTTCCTGACGGCAGCCAAGATCTACCAGCGGCACGCCCTCAGGCGGAAGCCGAATTTCGACGACATGGAGCGCGCGCGGCGCGGCAAATGAGGACCGCATGAAGGTTATGCATTATCACTTCGGCAAGGACGGCGGCGCCGAGCGCTTCTTCGTCCACCTCGTCAATGCGCTCGCCCG
The DNA here is from genome assembly GCA_900474095.1 of Hyphomicrobiales bacterium. GTDB lineage: Bacteria > Pseudomonadota > Alphaproteobacteria > Rhizobiales > Rhizobiaceae > Pararhizobium. The sequence continues at coordinate 21,386 of UCOA01000052.1, forward strand.
GCGCGGCGTCGAACAGACCGCCGTCATCCGTCCGAACCGTCTGTGGCGCAAGGACGTCGAGCCTCATGCCCGGCTGATCGAAAGCAATTTCCGCAACCTGTCGCCGGATCGCATCCTGCTGCCGCTGAAGGTCAAGCACCTGGCGCGCCGCGAAAAGCCGGATGCGCTGTTTTCCTGGGCGACGCGGGCAAGCCGCCTGATGCCGAACTACAAGGGCTGCATCAAGATCTCGCGGCTCGGCGACTATCCGACCAATCTCAGCTACTTCAAGAACACCGACGTGCTGGTCTGCAACACGCCGGGGATCGGCGAGCATGTGCGCCGGATCGGCTGGAAGCGCGGCGTCGAGATCATTTCCAACTTCACCAACACCGAGCGCGTCACGCCGATCGACCGCAGGAGCCTCGATACGCCGGAAGACGCGCCGGTCGTCATGTCGATGGGCCGCTTCGTGCCGCGCAAGGGCTTCGCGCTGCTGACGGAAGCGGTGGCGAAGCTGCCGGGCGTCTATCTCTGGCTCGCCGGCGATGGCGAGGAGATGGAGAATGTCCGCAAGCTCGCTGCCGATCTCGGCGTTGCCGATCGCGTTCGCTTCCTCGGCTGGCAGAAGGACACGCGCCCTTACGTGGCGGCCGCCGACGTCTTCGTCATGCCGTCAAGCCACGAGCCGCTCGGCAACGTCATTCTCGAGGCCTGGGCACAGCAGAAACCGGTTGTCTCCAGCCGGTCCGAGGGACCGACATGGTTCATGCGCGACGGTGAAAACGGCCTGCTCGTCGATATTGGCGATACCGACGGTTTCAGCAGGGCGATCGAACGGTTGATTAACGACAGGCACCTTGCCGATCACGTCGCCTTGGGCGGCCACGAGACCCTGATGGGGCAGTTTTCCGAGGAGGCGGTTGCCAACGCCTATATCGAGTTGTTCAAGCGTAAGCCTTAGGTTTAGAAGGCTTTTTCGGTTGAACGGACTGCACGTATTGTCGGCTAAGCGGGGAGAGGGGATTTGCCCCGACTTTGCCGCATGTCCCTTCTCCCCTTTCGACGGGGAGAAGGTGCCCGACAGGGCGGATGAGGGACAGCGCAGAAAGTTGTTGAGCGATCAACCGCAAACCGTATCGGACAAGAGCATTTCATAGACCGCACCGATCCTCGATGCCTCGCCCTCGATGCTGAACGTCGTGGTCGCGCGTGCGAGCCCCCGGTCACCGGCCAGTCTTGCGCGCTCCGCATCGTCCATGAACCTGGCGGCGGCCTCCGCCATTTCCATCAGCGCGTTTGCCGCAATGAGGACGCCGGTTTCTTCCACACCTGTCACCAGCAATTCCGAAAAGGCGCCGACATCGGTCGCTACGACCGGCACCTGTGTCGCCATCGCCTCGAGCGGGGTCAGCCCGAACCCTTCCCAGCGCTGCGGCGCGATGAACAGGTCGAGCGCCCGGTACCAGTCCGGTATGTTCGTATGCTCGCCGACAAACAGGATGCGATCGGAAAGACCGGCCTGTTTTACTTTTTCCCTCAGCTCGTTTTCGAAGGAGACGTGCGCCGCCGTCGCCCGGCCGGCGACGATGGCGATCCAGTCCGGACGGCTTGGCAGGAGATTGATCATGCTGTCGACGAACAGGTCAGTGCCCTTCTGCCGCCGCACCCGGCCGAAGCAGCCAGCGATTTTCCTGTCCGCCGGGAGGCCCAGCGCCGCCTTGGCCGCGGCCTTGTCGGGTGCGGGGAAAAAACGCCGTGTGTCGATGCCGTGCATGATCGTCGTGCTTGGCACGTCGAGATAGGCGGCAGTGCGGTTGCTGGTGGCGATCACCGCGTCCATCCGCCGGATCAGGAATTTGGTCCAGCCCGAATGTCTGCGCTGCGAGGCGGAGGTGAAGACGATCTTGAGCTTCATCCGCAGGAGATCGCGCAACACGATCGCCGGCAGCATCTCGACATTGCGCCGGGCGTGCCAGACCCGCAGCACGCGGTTTTTCGGACGCCCCCACAGCCGAAGCAATGCGGAATAGCCGATATGGGGCAAACCAGCGGGCAAGCCGGGGCCTAAGGTCGCGACCTTCTGGCCCAGCGCGCGTTGCACCGGAACAAGCTGAATGATCGTCGAGGTGACGCCGGAAAGGCGACGCTTGAAGTTCGGCGCGATGATCTCGACGTCGCTGATGTCTTCCACGCTTGCGTGCCCTTGTTCGTCTAACAGAAAAAGCCCGGAGGCAGCTTTGGGGGCCGTCCGGGCTTTTACTGCATAATTCCTTAAATCGGAATCGATCTAAGGACAAAATTATGCAGCATCTCAAGCTGTTTCAGCGACCTTTGCGCGTCTGAACAGACGCGCGGCGCTGTCATGCAATATGCCAGGGATCAGCCCCAGTTGATCGCTAGGATTTCGTAGGCCTTTGAGCCGCCGGGAGCGACGACTTCGATCGAATCGCCAACTTCCTTGCCGATCAGCGCGCGGGCAATCGGCGAGGAGATCGAGATGCGGCCCTGCTTTACGTCGGCTTCTTGGTCGCCGACGATCTGGTAGGTCTTGTTCTCTTCGGTGTCCTCGTCGACCAGCTTCACGGTTGCGCCGAACTTGATCTTCGAGCCGGACATCTTCGACAGGTCGATCACTTCGGCACGGGCGACGTAGTCCTCGAGCTCGCCGATGCGGCCTTCATTGTGGCTCTGGGCTTCCTTGGCCGCGTGATATTCGGCATTTTCCGAAAGGTCGCCATGGGCGCGTGCTTCGGAAATGGCTTCGATGATCCGCGGGCGCTCTTCCTGCTGACGCCAACGCAGCTCTTCCTGCAGCTTGACGAATCCGCTCTGAGTCATCGGCACTTTATCGACCATTTCACTGTCCTTCATAGTCCGCACGGAGCCCTCAAAAGGTGGGCTCGGCGCAAAAGAAAACGGTCGCCGGAGAGTTAACTCCGGAACCGTCCGAAACATTTGAACGACGCTTATAGCAGAAAGCGGAGTGCAAAAGCCAGATTATTCGGACGAGACGCAGGACCGGCGAAGCGCATTGCAGGCCGAAACCGACGCAATGGGAACAATCTCGATGCATGATCGTTGCTCCGGCAAGACGAGGATCAGATCATGCCGCACCCATCACCGGAACATCTTGAAGGCAGGCTCAACGCCCATCGAAAGCTCTTCATCGCGCTTTCGGCGTTCATCGCCGCAAGCGGCGAAGGCCGGGCGTTTCTCGAGCGCCTCGCGTCGGAAAGCGAAACTGTTTCCGATCACGAGGAGGACCCGGGCATCGAGCCTGATGATGGCTTCGCGATCCAGCAGATCGCCGACGACGAGATGCAATCGATCGTCAAGGCGGCGCTATCGCGGATACAGGCCGCAGAAAGCGAGGAGCAGCGGCGCAGGGATATTGCTCCGTGAACGAGGTGAGATCATGCAGGATCGCCCGCAGGACAAGTTGAAGCTCTACCGACTGGTTCCCGTTGCAGCCGCCAATGATCCCAATTGGGATAATGCCGATTACCAGGGTGAGGTGGTCGTTCGCGCCTTCTCGGCCGCGGACGCTCGGGTCGTGGCCGCGCAGGCGGAACTCGATTTCACCGAGATCGATGCCTCGCCGGCCGAAGGCAATTCCACCCGCGATGCCAGCGCGTTCCGCAACGAGCGGCTCTATACGGTGGTCGAAATGCTGGACCGCCAGGGGCTTGCGGATGGACCGCGCGGAGTGGTCGAGGGCCTCGTTTCAGTCGGCACCATCAAGCCGACGCAGATTCCGTGAGACAAAAGGAGAAAGACCATGGCTGCACAGTTAAGCCAAGCTGCCCGCACCGCGGAAAAACAGCGCGATATTCAAAAACAGGTCGCCAAGGCCGACGCCAAGGACAAGCAGCAGAAGTCCGCAAAACCGAAGGCGATGCAGGCCGGCGCGCGGCTTTATCCGGTGCCTCCGTTTCCGAAGCAGCATCAGCCGAAACCCGGTGCAGAATACAAGCTCGATCCCTCTCCCTTGTACGATGCGCCGTTTTACAAGGGCTCCGGCAAACTCGAGGGCAAGGTGGCGATGATCACCGGCGGCGATAGCGGTATCGGCCGCGCGGTCGCGGTGCTCTTTGCCCGCGAGGGCGCGGACGTGGCAATCCTTCATCTTGCAGAGGGCCGGGATGCGGAAGACACCGTGAAGGCGATCGAAGCCGAGGGCCGCAGGGGCATGGCCATTCCCGGCGACGTCAAGGACCGAACCTTTTGCCACAAAGCCGTAGCGGCCGTGGTCGAGGCCTTCGGCAAGCTGGATGTGCTGGTCAACAATGCCGCCTTCCAGGTCCATACCGCCGATGTGCTCGATCTGACGGAAGAGCATTTCGACGAAACGCTGAAGACCAATCTTTATGGCTATTTCTTCATGGCGCAGGCCGTTGTCCCGCACATGAAGGAAGGCAGCGCCATCATCAACACCGGCTCCGTCACTGGCCTCGAAGGCAGCAAGCAGCTCCTGGACTATTCGATGACCAAGGGGGGCATCCATGCCTTCACCCGCGCGCTGTCCGGACAGCTCGTCGAAAAGGGCATCCGCGTCAACGCCATCGCTCCCGGCCCGGTTTGGACGCCGCTCAATCCGTCCGACAAGGAGGCGGAGGACGTGTCCAAATTCGGTTCCGACACTCCGATGAAACGCCCAGCCCAACCGGAAGAAATCGCGCCCGCCTACGTCTTCCTCGCCTCGCCGCAATGTTCGAGCTACATCACCGGCGAGATCCTGCCGATCGTGGGCGGATATTGATCGGGGTACTTGAAAGCGGAAAAATCGATGCGCTAGCAAAAATAGGGCTTTACCTCAACTGCACTTGAGGTTGTAACAGTCACGCTTCTTTACTGGAGACGGAAGCATGACGACAGACAATATCCCCTGCATCGAAGCGCAGATGGCAGCTCCGCCCGTTGAATTATCGGCCGGATGGGCCGAACTTTTGCAGCCGCGCCATCTGGTGTCGACGATCACGCTGTGCCTCGGCGTAGCCCTCTTTGCCTTCAACGAATTCTTCATCTCGACGGCGCTGCCGACGGCCGTCGAAGATCTTGGTGGCGCCGCTCTCCTCTCCTGGGCCTTCACTCTCTATCTCGTCTTCGCCATCATCGGCGGCATGGTGGCCGCCAATCTGAAGCAGCGGTTCGGAGCGCGAAACACGCTTCTTGTGTCCGCAATCATATTCATAGCCGGCACCGTGTCTGCAACATTCGCCACGGACATGACGCAGGTTCTTGCCGGCCGCCTGCTGCAAGGGGCGGGCGAGGGCATTGTCGCAGCACTCTGCTATGCGCTCATCCCCGAGCTCTTTCCGCCGCGCCTCGTGCCGAAAGTGTTCGGCGCCGAAGCGATTGTCTGGGCGCTGGCCGCATTCTCCGGACCGCTCGTCGCCGGTGGCCTGACGGAGCATTTCTCCTGGCGCACCGCCTTTTTCGTCAGCATTCCGGTGGCTGCCCTCTTCATTCTTTTGGTGCTGTGCATCGTTCCGCACGGTGTCTCGGGTCTACAGAAGGCACCTTCCATCCCGTTCGCACGATTGGCTTCGGCAGGTTTCGGCATCCTGATGATCTCGCTTTCCGGCGCGGTTGGCAGCACGGCGCCGATGGCTTTGCTGCTTTCCGGTGCCATGGTCGTGCTCACGGCCGTCGTCTATCTCGACCGCCGCTCGGCGAACCCGGGGCTGCCCAAGGCTGCATTCACCGCGGACAAAGCATTGGGAACGGGTCTTTGGGTCATCCTGCTGATGCCGCTTGCCCAGGCCGCCGGCACGGTCTTCCTCGTCTACAGCCTGCAGCATCTGTGGCAGCTCGGACCGACCGCGGCCGGCGCCTTGAGCGCCGTCATGGCGATCTCCTGGAGCCTCACCGCGATTGTCGTTGCCAGCCTGCCATCTCTTGCGCTGCGCAACCGCGTCATGCTGGCGGGGCCGGTTCTGCTTCTCGCCGGTCTGGCGGCGGTCATGGCCGCGATCGGCTCGGGCGCGCTATGGCTGGTCGTGCCGGGACAGGTTATGATCGGCGCCGGCTTCGGCACCTCATGGGGCACGCTCAGCCAGTTGATGATGGATGTGTCCACCGATACCGAGCGCGACCGGACTTCGGCCATGCTGCCGACCCTGCAGTCGGCCGGCTACGCGATCGGCGCCGCCTTTTTCGGCCTCATCGCCAATACCATGGGTTTTGGCGAGGCCGAAACGCTCCGCCACGCGATGCTCGTGGTTTTCGCCACCGGATGCGTGATCGCAGCGGTGTCTGTCTTCTTCGGATTGAGGACGGGAACCCGTGCGCGCCGGCAAGCCAAATTCTGAGACGCGGAATATTAAAACGGCGCCCGCAGGCGCCGCTCAGACCATCAATCCTGGAAATAGCTCTGCAGCGTCCGCACCTCGAGGCTTCCAGCTTTCAGCGCCTTGATCGCACGGGCCGCGGCCTCCGCGCCGGCCATGGTCGTGTAATAGGGCACCTTCTGCATCAGCGTAGCGCGGCGCAGCGATTTCGAATCCGAGATCGCCTTGTTGCTGTCCGTCGTGTTGATGACGAGGTGGACCTGGCGGTTTCGGATGGCATCCTCGATGTGCGGACGGCCTTCCTGGACCTTGTTGATCTTGGTGGCGGTTATGCCGTTTTCGCCGAGGAAGCGGGCGGTGCCACCGGTCGCCATGATCTTGAAGCCGATTTCCGTCAGGATGCGGATGGCCGGCAGGACACGCTGCTTGTCCTCGTCGCGCACCGAGACGAACACCGTGCCTTCGCGCGGCAGGTCTACGCCGGCGCCGAGCTGTGCCTTGGCGAAGGCGAGCGCGAAGTCGGTATCGAGGCCAATGACTTCGCCGGTCGAGCGCATTTCCGGCCCGAGCAGGATGTCGACGCCGGGGAAGCGGGCGAAGGGGAACACGGCTTCCTTGACGGCGATATGCTTCAGGTTGCGCGGGTCCGGCTTCTTGCCATAGGCAGCGATTGCATCATCGAGCTTTTCGCCGGCCATGATGCGGGCAGCGATCTTGGCGATCGGCGCGCCGATCGTCTTCGCCACGAAGGGCACCGTGCGCGAGGCGCGCGGGTTGACTTCGAGAACGTAGATGGTGCCGTCCTTGATGGCGTACTGCACGTTCATCAGGCCACCGACATTGAGGGCCTTGGCCATCGCCTTGGTCTGACGCTCCAGTTCGTCGACAATCTCGTCGGACAGCGTGTAGACCGGCAGCGAGCAGGCACTGTCGCCCGAGTGGATACCGGCCTCTTCGATATGCTCCATGATGCCGGAAATGAAAACCGTCTCGCCGTCTGAGAGCGCATCGACGTCCACCTCGACCGCATTGTTCAGATAGCTGTCGAACAGAAGCGGGTTCTTGCCGAGCAGCGTGTTGATCTGGCCGGTCTTGTCGTTCGGGTAGCGCTGCTTGATGTCTTCCGGCACCAGTTCCGGCACGGTGTCGAGCAGGTAGGTCTGCAGCATCGATTCCGAATGGATGATCTGCATCGCCCGGCCGCCGAGAACATACGAAGGGCGCACGACCAGCGGGAAGCCGATTTCCGACGCCACGAGGCGCGCCTGTTCGACCGAATAGGCGATGCCGTTGTTCGGCTGGTTGAGGTCGAGCTTCTGCAGGAGCTTCTGGAACCGGTCGCGGTCTTCGGCAAGATCGATCATGTCGGGTGCGGTGCCGAGGATCGGGATGCCGTTCTTTTCAAGCGCTTCTGCAAGCTTCAGCGGCGTCTGGCCGCCGAACTGGACAATGACGCCGACGAGGGTTCCGTTTTCCTGCTCGGCGCGCATGATCTCGATCACGTCTTCGGCCGTCAGCGGTTCGAAATAGAGCCGGTCGGAAGTGTCGTAGTCGGTCGAGACTGTTTCCGGGTTGCAGTTGACCATGATCGCCTCATAGCCGGCGTCCTTCAGCGCGAAGGCGGCATGGCAGCAGCAATAGTCGAACTCGATGCCCTGGCCGATACGGTTCGGACCGCCGCCGAGGATGACCACCTTCTTGCGGTCGGAAATCTGCGCTTCGGAGCGGGCCGCTCCGTTGAAGGGCATCTCGTAGGTCGAATACATATAGGCCGTCGGCGAAGCGAATTCGGCGGCGCAGGTGTCGATGCGCTTGTAGACCGGGCGCACGTTCAGCCTGTTGCGCAGTTCGGCGACTTCCTTCGGCCGCTTGGCCGAAAGCGTCGCCAGCCGCGCGTCGGAGAAACCCATGGCCTTCAGCATGCGCAGGTTTTCTGCGTCTTCCGGCAGGCCGTGCTCGCGCACGCGCTCTTCCATGTCGACGATCGCCTTGAACTGGGCGATGAACCACGGATCGATCTTCGAGCCGTCATGCACATCGGCCTCGCTCATGCCCATGCGCAGGGCCTGGGCAACCATGCGCAGGCGGTCCGGCGTCGGCGTGCCGATCGCGGCTCGGATGGCGTTGTGGTTGTCGCCATCGTCCTTTTCGAGGCCGGGGATCTCGATTTCATCAAGGCCGGTCAAGCCCGTTTCCAGGCCACGCAGCGCCTTCTGCAGCGATTCGGCAAAGGTGCGGCCGATCGCCATGACCTCGCCGACCGACTTCATCGCCGTCGTCAGCGTCGTGCCGGCGCCCGGGAATTTTTCAAAGGCAAAGCGCGGGATCTTGGTGACGACGTAGTCGATCGACGGTTCGAAGGACGCGGGCGTCGCCCCGCCGGTAATGTCGTTGTCGAGTTCGTCGAGCGTATAGCCGACAGCGAGCTTGGCAGCGACCTTGGCGATCGGGAAGCCGGTAGCCTTCGAGGCAAGCGCCGACGAGCGCGAAACGCGCGGGTTCATCTCGATGACGACGAGGCGGCCATTTTCCGGATTGACGGCGAACTGCACGTTCGAGCCGCCGGTCTCGACGCCGATCTCGCGCAACACCGCGATCGAGGCGTTGCGCATGATCTGGTATTCCTTGTCGGTCAAGGTCAGCGCCGGCGCAACCGTGATCGAATCGCCGGTATGGACGCCCATCGGGTCGATGTTCTCGATCGAGCAGATGATGATGCAGTTGTCCGCCGTGTCGCGGACCACTTCCATCTCGTATTCCTTCCAGCCGAGCACCGATTCCTCGATCAGAACCTCGGTGGTGGGCGAGGCGTCGAGGCCGGAATTGATGATCTCGAAGAATTCCGAGCGGTTGTAGGCGATGCCGCCGCCGGTACCGCCCATGGTGAAGGAGGGGCGGATGATCGTCGGCAGGCCGATCTCGTCGAGAGCCTGCGCGGCCACCGCCATCGCATGGCTCATATAGCGCTGCTTGCGGTCGGTCTCGCCGAGGTTCCAGTGGTTTTCGAGTTCGTCCAGCGCCTTGTCGAGTTCGGCGCCGGTAAGCTGCGCCTTTACCTTGGCGCGCTCGGCCTCGTGAACCTTGCGATCGTGATCCTTGATCTCGGTGGCGTTGGCGAGCATCGACTTCGGGGTTTCGAGCCCGATGCGCTTCATCGCCTCGCGGAACAGCGCCCGGTCCTCGGCCATGTCGATCGCGGCCGGCTTGGCGCCGATCATCTCGACATTGTAGCGGTCGAGAACGCCCATTCTCTTGAGGGAAAGCGCCGTGTTCAGCGCCGTCTGGCCGCCCATCGTCGGCAGCAGGGCGTCCGGCCGTTCCTTGGCGATGATCTTGGCGACGACTTCAGGCGTGATCGGCTCGACATAGGTCGCGTCGGCCAGATTCGGATCGGTCATGATCGTCGCCGGGTTGGAGTTGACCAGGATGACCCTGTAGCCCTCTTCCTTCAGTGCCTTGCAGGCCTGCGTGCCTGAATAGTCGAATTCGCAAGCCTGGCCGATGACGATCGGACCCGCGCCGATGATGAGGATCGATTTGATGTCTTGGCGCTTTGGCATGGTCTCTATCCGCTTTTCAGCTTGCGCGAAAAACCGGCCAGGGTGGGAAATCACCGGCCGGGGCGCACATGCTTGGTCTTTTCAGGCTAGAAGCGGCTTATAGGGAAATGTGTGAGGGAGCGGAACCCCGAAAATGCGTCAATGGACAGGAAAAGTGGCAGACGCGGTAAGGCGAACGGCTTGCTGTCTGTCAGTCATGTGACGCAGGCCCCATCTGTGCCGGAAAACGCCCGGTCTGCGGATAACCATAGGTCGGGTAACCGTCAGGCTCGGCGCGCTTCTGTTCTCCTTGCGCTGCTCGTCCGCAACTCGATAATATCGATGACCTGAAGGAGGCTTGCATGACCAATCCCTCGGCGCCCATTTCGTTGAGCATTCCCACATTCGACGATATCCGGATCGCGCAGACGCGCATTTCCGGCGCCGCGCACCGCACGCCCGTGCTGACATCGCGAACAGCGGATGAGATAGCGAAGGCTACTCTGTTCTTTAAAGCAGAAAATATGCAGCGGGCCGGCGCCTTCAAATTCCGTGGCGCTTACAACGCCGTCGCTGCCTTGGACGCATCGGCACGGCAAAATGGCGTCGTCGCATATTCGTCCGGCAATCATGCTCAGGCACTCGCCTATGCCGCAAGGCTCCAGGGCGTTTCTGCGACGATCGTGATGCCGCTGGACGCGCCCGATATTAAAGTGGCGGCGACCAAGGGCTATGGCGCCGAGGTGATCTTTTACGACCGGTACACGGACGATCGCGAGGAAATAAGCCGCCGCCTTGCTGTGGAGCGGGGCGCTACGCTCATTCCACCTTATGACCATCCGGATGTGATTGCCGGACAGGGCACGGCCGCACTGGAACTGATCGAGGAGGTCGGAGAGATCGATATGCTCGTCGTGCCCCTGGGGGGCGGCGGCTTGCTAGCCGGCAGTGCCCTGAGCGCTGCCGCGTTGTCGCCCAACTGCGCTATCCTCGGCGTCGAGCCGGAGGCGGGCAATGATGGCCAGCAATCATTGCGCAAAGGCGAGATCGTTCATATCCCGGCACCGAAATCCATCGCGGACGGCGCGATCGTCACCCACATCGGTATCCGCAACTTTGCGATCCTGAAAGGCAGGGTTGACGAGATCGCGACGGTTAGCGATGCCCAACTGGTCGAGACCATGCGGTTCTTCGCCGAGCGCATGAAGATCATTGTCGAGCCGACCGGCTGTCTGGCCGCAGCGGCCGTCATGCATGGCGCCATCGCCTGTTCCGGCAGGCGCGTCGGCGTCCTGTTGAGCGGCGGCAATGTCGATCTCAAAACGTTCAATATTCTCCTGGGCAACAACTGAGTTTTCAGCGTTTTGGAGACAGGCTTACGGCACATGAGAGCCGGAAAATTCCCTGGCCGAATAACCTCGGTCTCTCACGGAATCGTAAAGATGTTGATCTGGTCGGTAATGCCGCGCAGCGTGACGTTGTGCGACATTGGAGCCAGGCCGCGCTCCGACAGGAGGTTGGATGCGCGGGGATCTTCAAGGACCGAGCCTGTGGCGAAAATCTCGCGAGACGTAGCCAGATGCTGCACGCGAGAGGCGATGTTGACAGTCTGTCCGAAATAATCCTGCCGCTCGTTGAGGCTTACCGCGATGCATGGCCCCTCATGGATGCCGATTTTCAAAAGCAGGTCCTCGCTGCCGCGTTGCTCGTTGAGCTTGCGCATCGCCTCGCGCATCCGCATGGCTGCCGCGACAGCCCGGTCGGGCGTTGGAAACGTCGCCATCACCGCGTCGCCGATCGTCTTCACGACCGCACCGGCCTCCGCGCTGACAATCTCGTGCAAGATGCTGAAATGCGTCTTCACCAGATCGAAGGCCGCAAGATCGCCAACCCGCTCGTACAGTTCGGTCGAGCCGCGCAGGTCGGTGAAAAGGAAGGTGAGGCTGGTGATCTTCAGCCGCTGGTCCACGTCGATCGTGTCGGTGCGGTAGATGTCGCGGAACGTCTGGTTGGTGAGCAGGCGTTTTGCCGTCAGAAACGGGCGCCGGCGCCCGAGCAGATCGTGCAGCGCATCGTTTGCCAGGCACACGGACGGCAGGGTGCGAACCTCGGTGTGATTTTCCACCATGATCCGTACGGGGCCGGGCCGCAGCTCCAGCGTCTCGCGGTGCTGGAATCCGCGGTCGAAGACGAGCGAAAGGCTCGTTCGTTCCTTCGTTGGCTCGCCCTTCACGTCGAGGAACTGCGCTGCATGCGTCACCGGTTCGAAGACCATCACGAAGCCTTCCGGCAACTGCAGCGATATGACCGCCTTTTCCCCCGAAGGCAGTTCGAGCGCCTCGAGAACGAACTCGTCGACCTTTGCCTCGTAATCGTCCTCAGGCATGTCAATGCCCGAGCCCCAGTAGATCTGGCGGAAATATTCGAGCGGCGGCAGTTCGTGGGGATTATGAGCTTCGATGTGGCGCACGCGCGGATTGACCGTGAAGGTCACTTCGACCATTTCGTCGAGCGTCGGCTCGTAACCGGCGGCACAGAGCGCACAGGTATATTCGTCGTTCTGAACGGTCTTGAGTGAGGTATTGGCATCGAGCACGCCGCCGCAGCCGGGGCAAAGCACGTTCCACGACATCTCGAACAGGCCGAGCCGCGACGCATGCAGGAACCCCTTGATCGCCTGCTCCTCGTCGAGCCCTTCGCTTGCGGCAAACGCCAGCGCATTCACACGCCCGAGCTTGCGGTCCGGCGCGTCACGGACGAGCCGCTCGATGGCATCGACAATGTCAGGCTTTGCCGATTGGCGCAGCACCGCGAATAAAGACTGGGCTTCACTCATCCGCGCAGTCTACACCAAATCCGATGTGCGGACAGCGTTTGCTTTGGACTTGCGATGCCTTTTTGCAGACTGTGTTTGCGACGCGGGGTTCCGATATTGGCTCGGTCGAACGCGTCCGACCTCAACCCTCTACCGTCGTCAAGCTAGTGGAGCGTGCCTCGAAAAGGCCGACTCCGGCCGCAGGTTTAAAAACGGCCGTTCTGTCTTCACCGCGAGTGCGGCACAGAAGATGGCCAGCGAAAAAAGACGCCGCCTAAATTCAGAGCGCCTTCGCGGACCGCGCGTATATTAAATTCATGTTTTACCTTATAATATCATCGTCGACCGAGCAGATTGAGCGGCGAGCTTGGTGCCATTTTGGGGGAGTCGAGAAATGTCAGGTGATTTCTGGGAGAATATCCACGCTTCATCCGCGGCGCCATCGTGATCTTTTCTGTCGGTGTTGCTGCTCCCGGCGCGTGACAATCCTCGGTCATTCCGAGGCAAGAGGTTGCGGGGCCAAGCTGCTTCACCATTCAATGAACACAACCGATATGTTCCGTTATCCGGTCTCCTAAAGGAAAACGACGTGGCGTCCGACGAACAATCAATCGAGCCCGCAGCGGCTGAACCAACCGGCAATCCCCTGCGCAAGGTGGCGCTGATCATCGTCCTGGTGGCGACCTTCCTGTTCGTCCTTTCCATTTTCATGGAGCGACGGACGCCGTCGTCTTCCCAAGCCCTCGTTCAGGCCTATGTCGTCGGTATCGCTTCAGAAGTGGCGGGACGGGTTGTCGAGGTCAATGTGACCGACAATTCCCGTGTCGAGCCGGATCAGGTCCTGTTCCGCATCGATCCGAGTCGCTACCAGATCGCGGTTGCCGAAGCGGAAGCTGCCCTTGCCCAGGTTGGGCAGACGATCGGCGCTTCGACGGCGACCGTCGATTCCGTTCAGGCACAGCTTGTCGAGGCGAAGGCCAACCGCGACAATCTGAGCGATATCGCGTCGCGCGCTGATACGCTGTGGAAACGCGGCGTCTATGCAAAAGCGCAGTACGACGAAGCGAAATCCGAGTTCGATCAGGCCGAAGCATCGGTCAAGGCGGCCGAGGCGGAGCTTGTCCGGGCGCGGGAAGAACTGGGTCCGGCGGGCAATGACAATCCGCAACTCAGGGAGGCTCTGGCCGCGCTGGAGCGGGCGCAACTCGATCTCTTGCGGACCACCGTCCGCGCGCCTTCGGCGGGCGTCGTCACGAACCTTCAGCTCTCGATCGGCAAGGTCGTCAGCGTCGGACAGTCGGCGATGACGTTCATCGATATAGGGACGGTCTGGATCGCGGCGGCGTACAAGGAAAACAGCCTCGAGAACGTGGCGGTCAACAACACCGCGGAAGTCCTTTTCGATGCCTTGCCCGGGAAACTGTTCTCAGCCAAGGTCGAAAGCGTCGGCCTCGGCGTATCGCAGAGCAACACCGACCCGAATACCGGCCTGCCGACGATCCGGGAGGACAGTGGCTGGGTGAGGGAGCCGCAGCTTTTCCCCGTCCGTCTGATCCTCGATGACCCTCGTCCAAAGGGGGTGCGCTACGGCTCGCAGGCGACCGTCGTCATCTATACCGGCGATAATCCCGTGACCAATGCCTGGGGCTATTTCTGGATCCGCGTTCTTTCGGTCCTGACCTATGCCGGCTGACGGACGCCCCGAAACGGATCACGCGGGAGCGGTCGCCGAGCAGTGGCGCAAGGGCATGCGGGTCGCCCTTGCGGTCTCGTTCGGCTTCACGGCTTCGGTGGCGCTCGGGGCGATCATCCCGTTTCTCGGGCCGCTGTTTGCCGCCCAATTCCTGCTGTCGAGTTCGAGGCCAATGCCGCTTGGCAAGACGGTGGGAATGGCGGTGCTGATCCTCGTGGCCGGCGCGTTCTTCATGGTCCTGACGGGCTTGTTCCAGGATCGGCCGTTCACGTTTCTCATGTTGCTCGGACTGATCTATTTCTGCTGCTTCCTGGCGCAGGCAAGCGGCAAGGGCGGGCCGGCCGGCTTCCTCGTGCTGGTGGTGGCGATCATCGTGCCACTGCTTCGCGTCCTCAACATCGAACTTGCGAGTTCCATCCTGTCCATCCTCGTTACCGGCGTCCTGACCGGCGCAGGCCTGGCGTGGCTTGCGCATGCGATCGTGCCGGAAACAGCGATTGAAAAACCTCAACCGCAACAGGGGAGTGCGCAGGCCCATCCCTATCTGCGCGCGCTTGCCAATGCGGCGATCCTGCTCTCGACCGTCACGATCTGTCTGACCAGCAATGAATTGGGCGCCGCCATGGTCATCCCGATCACCGTGACGTCGCTGCTGGGCCAGCTTGATATCGTCTCAAGCGGCCGCGCAGCACTTGGCCTCGTCATCGTCAACCTGTTCGGCGGCATCGTGGCATCCGTCGCCTATGCTTTTTTGAACGTCCGCCCCAACCTGTTGTCGATGTTCGTCATCGTGCTTGTCGTCGCACTCCTCATCGGCGGACGCGCAGCCGCACGGTCACCCGATGCAAAGATATATGCCGGCGCGCTAACGACATTCCTCATCCTGTTCGGCCTTGGCGTGTCGCCGCTGCCGGGAAGTGCGGCGGAATCCTTTGCGACCCGCATTCTCTATGTCGCGGCCGCAATTCTCTACACGTTCGTTACGGCAGGCCTGCTCTGGACGCGACCTGAGGCCGCCAAGCCAAGTCGCGCCGGTTAGGGCACTTATGCGGCAGTTTCAAAGTGCTACAGCGTCCTTCGCGCGTCAGGTTTGACGCGCGGCGCGTGGCAGCCGTGCCGAGCTGCTTCCGCGCCGGTCCCTGGGCCGGAACGATCCGGTCGTCCTCCCTGTCCGATAGAAAACAGAAAGGTCGTACTCTGGCGAGGTTTATACGCGGCTGGTCATCACCAGCACCTTCACCTCGCCCGCGGCCGGCGGGTTGCGGATCACGTCCGGGGCCTCCTCCAGCGTGATTTTTCGCGAGATCAGCTTCTCGACATTGATCACCCCGGAAGCCACGAGGTCGGCGGCGCGGCGGTGGGTGAAGGGGTTGATGAAGGAACCGAGCACGCGCAGTTCCCGGAAGAGGATGTCGAACGGCTCGATCCTCACCTGGTCACCCTGCGCCATGACGCCGAGAATGACGACCGTGCCGCCGGCCCTGGCGAGCCGGGTCGATTGCTCGACGGTCTCTGCAACGCCAGCACATTCGATCACCACATCCACCCCGCCCGGAACGAGGCCGCCGGCTCCAGCAATCTGCGTGACGATGTCGGCGGAGGAGGGATCGACGCTTGCCGTCGCACCGAGCTCCTCGGCCAGCTTCCGTTTCGCTTCCTGCCGGGTGGAGAGAATGACGGTCGTTGCACCGGCGAGCCGCGCAAGCTGAACCGTCAAAAGCCCGATGACGCCGCCGCCAAGCACCACGACGGAAGAACCCGCCTTGATCTGTGCCATGTCGACGCCGTGCAGGCAGCAGGCGAGCGGTTCGCAAAAGGCGCCGTGCGTCGCGGGCAGGTCGAGCGGGATCTCGAAGGCCTGTTTCTGCGGCACGATGACATAGTCGGCAAAGCCACCGTCGCGGCCGATGCCGATGGCTTTCAGGTTGCGACAGAGATTGACCCGGCCTGCCTGGCATTGCGGGCAGCGGCCGCAGGAGATATTCGGGTCGCCGGTGATGCGGGCGCCGAGCCTGAAGCCTTTGACGTCCTCGCCCATCGCCTCGATGATGCCGCAGAATTCATGGCCGAGCGTCACCGGTGGGGTCGATGGGAATTCGCCGTGCAAAAGGTGGCGGTCGGTGCCGCAGATGCCGCAGGCCTCGACGCGGACCAGCAGGTCGTCTGGTCCGGGAACGGGCTTCTCGATCTCGCGCACGGCCAGATTGCCGATCGATTCCAGCCGCATGGCTTTCATGTCATCGTTCCTCCCAAACAACGACCGCCATACTGACACGACAAAGCCGACGCTGCCAACGGCATCGTCATGAAAACGGCCTCGCAACTTTATCGTTTTGATCTTGCACAAAATTGCGTCTCGCGCGTTATATGGTTGCTAACAAAGGCTCGACGGCCGCTAAAGCAGAGACTGGGAGATCGCACCATGGAATGGAAAGGCCGCCGCCAATCGGGCAATGTCGAGGACGTTCGTGGATCAAGCCCCTCCCGTGGCGGCTTGGGCGGCAATCCCTTCGGGCGGGGCGGTGGCTTCCGCATTCCGACCGGCGGTGGCGGGCGCGGCGGCGGCATGAGCATCGGCACGATTATCTTCCTAGTCGTCATCTATTTCGTCCTGAAGATGATGGGTATCGACCTCCTGCAGGTGATGGAGGGCGGGCAGGTCAGCTCGCCCGGCATCGAGCAAACCGAATCGCAGTCACCGCGAGGCTCTGCTCAGGAGGAGGAAACCAAAGCCTTCGTCTCGACGGTGCTGGCCGAGACCGAAGACACCTGGAACGGCATCTTCCAGGCAAACGGCGAAACCTACCAGGAGCCCAGGCTTGTCCTCTTCCGCGACGGCATCAACTCGGCCTGCGGCATGGCCTCGTCCGCCAGCGGCCCGTTCTATTGCCCTGGCGACCAGAAGGTCTACCTCGACATGGCCTTCTTCGATGAACTGGCTCAGCGCTTCGACGCTTCGGGTGATTTCGCCGAGGCCTACGTGATCGCCCATGAGGTCGGCCATCACGTGCAGAACTTGCTCGGCATCCTGCCGAAGGTGAATGCCCAGCGTCAACGCATGAGCGAGGCCGCCTCCAACCAGATGTCGATCCGGGTCGAGCTGCAGGCTGATTGCTTCGCCGGCATCTGGGGCAAATACACCGAGCAGAAGGGGATACTCGAACAGGGCGACCTCGAAGAGGCGCTGAACGCCGCCACCCAGATCGGTGACGACACGCTGCAGAAGCGCAGCCAGGGTTACGTCGTTCCGGAAAGCTTCAACCACGGCACGTCGGCCCAGCGCTCCACTTGGTTCAAGCGCGGCTTCGACAGCGGCAAACTTTCGGCCTGTGATTCGTTCAACAGCGATATCTGACGGCGGTGACAGAGGGTCTGCAGCCGCTCCCCGGGCGCAGGAATTTGCTGCGCTTAAAAAAATGTGTTCGCGCATGGCGCCTGATCGCAAAACGAGCAGGCGCGACCTATATCTCCTTCTATTGAACGGCGCGCCATGCGGATTGCTGCTGAAGGAGAATAGTCATGAGGAAATTCGTCGCACTCGTATTTGCTGCGGGCGCTCTGGCCCTGCCTGTCGCGCCTCCCGCCGGTGCGGAAACGCTCGGCAACATTCTTTTCGGACGCCCCCTGGAGCCCGGATTGCTCGTGATCGTCATGCGGCCAACTTATCATGGTGACGAAGATCGTATTCCCTCGATCTATCGCTATCCCTCTCCCGAAACCGTCGCCCGCGCACAGAATGAAATCGCATCCGATCCCGTTCTCAGAGAGGCTCTGGTACGCCGGAATATCCAGCCGCAGAACGTCCTTGCCGTTCAGACTGCTGCGAGCGGTGGCAAGATCATTTATGCGCGCTGATCGCCAAACAGCTCTCCCGTCGGGCCTATGGCAATCGCACCGGCGGAAGTGACGGACATGTTTTTTGCGAAACTGTTCGGGCGCTTTGCCCGTATCGGTACGGAGCCGTTCGCTCGTCCATGAGGAAACAAGGAGAAAGAGAGTGAAAAACGCCCTGCTCGTGACGCTTTCCGCCGCACTCGCAATAACCGTCGCAAGCGCCGTCTCGCCCGCCCATGCCCAGCGAGCCCCCGGCATCACGATCGTCATGATCCGCAACTATTACGGTCCGGACGATTTCCAGCAGGTATCGCCGATCTACCGGCATCCTTCGCCGCAGACGCTCGCGAAAGCGCAGCAGGAGATCAGGTCGAATCCGAATATCCGCGCCCTCCTGCAAAGGAGGGGCATTTCCTTTCGAAACGTCGTCGGCGTCCAGACCGCCCTCAACGGCGGCAAGGTCGTCTATGTGAGGTGACGCGTCAGCGGTAGTGGACTGCCGCTGTCAGTGCAGCGCCCGTCATTCACAGCGCGACAGGCCAATGCTATTCTGGCGCATGCGGCCAAGCACTCGATATGCGCGAAGTGGCGAACTCAACATTGCCTATCAGGTTGTCGGCGATGGACCGATCGATATTATCTATGTTCCCGGCTGGGTGTCCAATCTCGACCATGCATGGGAATTTCCCCGCATGGTCCATGTGTTTGAGCGGCTGAGCGCTTTTGCTCGCCTGATCCTGTTCGACAAGCGCGGAACCGGGCTCTCCGACCGCAACGTCGGCTTCCCGACGCTTGAGCAGCGCATGCAGGACGTGCAGGCCGTTATGAATGCGGCCGGCTCGCGCCGCGCGGTCCTGATGGGGACCTCGGAGGGCGGCAATATGTGCATGCTCTTTGCGGCTACCTATCCCGAGCGGACCGTAGCGCTGGTGCTGAACGGCTCCTTCGCGAAGGGCCTGTGGGCAGCGGACTATCCGTGGGCAAAGACCCCGGAGCAGGTCGAGGAAGAACTTGCCTCGCTCGCGCGCGACTGGGGAGGGGCGTTCGACCTTAGCAATGCTGCACCGAGTCTCGTCGACGACAGGCAGGCGCGGGAGTGGCTTGCCGGCTACCTGCGCAATTCCGCCTCGCCGCAGGATGCGATCGCGCTATGGCGCTGGAATACGGAAATCGACGTCCGCAGCATCCTGAGCGCCATTCATGTTCCCACCCTTGTCTTGCACCGGACGGGCGACCGCTGGGTGAACGTGGAGGAGGGCCGCTTCGTCGCGAACGGCATTCAGGGCGCCAAATGGGCGGAACTACCGGGCGATGACCATGTGATCTGGGCAGGCGATACGGACCGCACCCTTGACGAGATCGAGGAGTTCCTCACCGGTATTCGCCCGGAGCCCGCTTCGCAGCGTATTCTTCTGACCGTGCTCTTTACCGACATCGTCGGATCGACCTCACTGGCCGCGGAATTGGGCGACGGGCAATGGCGGGATTTACTACTCCGGCACAACGACGTCGTGCGGATGGAACTGCGCCGGTTCGAAGGCGCGGAAGTCAACACCACCGGCGACGGATTTCTGGCCGCCTTCCAGGCTCCGACCAAGGCCATCCGGTGTGCCGGTGCGATCCGCGACCACGCGAGGGAGATCGGTCTCGATATTCGCGCCGCCCTGCATACCGGCGAATGCGAACGACGTGGCAATGATCTGAGCGGGATCGCCGTGCATCTCGCCTCACGGCTGCTCGCCCATGCCGGCACCGGCGATGTCATCGTGTCGCGGACGGTCAAGGACCTTGTCGTCGGATCCGGCATCGTGTTTGAGGAGCGCGCCGAACTCCAACTGCGTGACGTCCCCGGTACGTGGCAGATCTATGCCGCCAACCCTGAACCCGAATAGGGCGCAGGGTTGGCGGGATCGAGGCTGCTTATTTCTCGCTGTCCAAATGCGCGAGCATGGTTTCCGGATAACGCCCGCCCGCAGCGGCATTCTGCGGTACGGCGGTCTCGATCGCAGCAAGATCGGCGGCGGACAGATGCACGGCCTGCGATCCGAGTGCTTCCTCCAGCCGTTCGACCTTGCGCGCTCCGATCAGCGGAATGATGTCGCGGCCCTGTGCCGCGACCCAGGCAATGGCGATCTGCGCGACCGTCACGCCCTTTGTTTCGGCGATCTGGCGCAATGCCTCGACGAGCGCCAGGTTCCTTTCGACATTCTTGCCTTGAAAACGCGGGCTGTGGGCGCGGAAATCGCCCTTGCTCTGTCCATCGCCCTTCTGCCAATGGCCGCTGATCAGGCCGCGCGACAGCACGCCATAGGCGGTGATGCCGATGCCGAGATCGCGGCATTGGGGCAGGATCTTGTCCTCGATGCCGCGCGAGATTAGCGAGTACTCGATCTGCAGGTCGACGATCGGATGCACCGCTGCGGCCCGGCGGATGGTCTCGGCGCCGACCTCGGAGAGACCGATATGACGGACATAACCAGCCTTGATCATGTCGGCGATGGCGCCCACCGTTTCCTCGATCGGCACGTTCGGGTCGAGCCGGGCAGGGCGGTAGATGTCGATATGGTCGACGCCCAGCCGCTGCAGCGAATAGGTGACGAAGTTCTTCAGTGCGGCTGGCCGGTTGTCCGTGCCGTTGAAGCCGCCGGCGACGTCGCGCAGCGCGCCGGTCTTGACGCTGATGATAATCTTGTCGCGGGAAACGCCCTTCAGCGCTTCGCCGATCAGCATCTCGTTATGGCCCATGCCATAGAAATCGCCGGTATCGAGGAGGTTGATGCCGGCATCGATCGCCGCATGGATGGTGGCGATGCCGTCTGCCCGGTGGGAAGGCCCGTATATTCCGGACATGCCCATGCAGCCGAGGCCGAGGGTTGAGATGGAAGGTCCAGCCTTGCCGAGTCGAACATGTTTCATGTCGCTTCTCCTGTTTCTGCTGCAGCGGCGGCGTTTTGTCTGGCAGCGGTTTTATCGTGATCTGCTTTGTGCGATAATCCGTAACAGCATGCACAAGCTGTTTGGAAAATCGCACAATGACCGACTTGCCGCTGGCCGACCTCGATGCCTTCACTGCCATCGCGCGTGAGCGTAGCTTTCGTGCCGCGGCTCGTAAGCGCGGCGTTTCGGCGTCATCGCTGAGCGAGGCACTCAGACGGCTGGAAGAGCGTCTCGGTGTTCGCCTGCTCAACCGCACGACCCGCAGCGTCACGTTGACGGAGGCGGGCGAACACCTGATTGAACGGCTATCGCCGGCGCTCGGCGAAGTCGCTTCGGCACTCGAACAGGTCAACAGCTTTCGCGACAACGCCACCGGGACACTGCGCCTCAACGTCGCCACCGTCGTCGCCCGCGCCGTCCTGCCGGACATCGCCGCCGATTTTTTGAAAGCCTATCCCGGCATAAACCTTGAGGTCAGTGGCGACGACAGTTTCATCGACGTTCTGGCCGCCGGCTTCGACGCCGGCGTGCGCTATGACGAAAGGCTGGAAAAGGACATGATCGCCGTGCCGATCGGCCCGCGCATCCAGCGTTTCGTCACCGCTGCCGCACCGGCCTATCTCGCCGCGAACGGCGAACCGCGCCATCCCCGCGAGGTGCTGGATCACACCTGCATCCGCCACCGTTTCGCCAGCGGCTCGTCTCCTTCATGGGAGTTCGAGCGGGGCGACGAGGTGATCCGCATCTCGCCGCCCGCCCGCATCACCACAAATACCCTCGAACTGCAGATCGCCGCCGCGATCGCCGGCCTCGGGATCATCGCCACGTTCGAGGAATTTCTGGCGCCCGCGATCGCCCGCGGCCAGCTTGTCCCGATCCTCGAAGACTGGATGTCGCCCTTTCCCGGCCCCTATCTCTATTATGCCGGCCGCAAACATATGCCGCCACCGCTCAGGGCCTTTGTCGATTTCCTCAAAAGCCGACCGCGCAGCTGAGCGCTGCGGCATTGACATCAATGTTCCCGAAGCACCCATCAAGAACATTGAAATGTTCACGGATTGTTTCGGTGGAATATTTTCGATAAAGACGGTGTGCAAGGTTCCGTTCGCGTTCCGTATTCGTTTGCAGCAGCCCGCCACTACAGCGCCGCGCGCCAAATATGACGCGCAAAGGACGCTGTAGCGCGCTTTAAAACTGCTGCATAATTTCATCCTTAAATCGATTCCGATTTAAGGAATTATGCAGCAGAGGTTTGTTCGATGATCGATGCCAGATCTGCGCGACGCGGCCTGTTCCTCGTTTTTCTCATTCTGTTCCTCGACATCATGGGCATCGCCATCATCGTGCCGGTGCTGCCCGCCTATCTGAGCGAACTCACCGGCGACACGATCAGCGAGGCGGCGGTCGATGGCGGCTGGCTGATGCTGGTCTATTCGGGCATGCAATTCATCTTCGCGCCGTTCATTGGAAACCTGTCCGACCGTTTCGGCCGCCGGCCGGTCCTGCTTGCCTCGGTGCTGACCTTTGCGCTCGACAACCTGATCTGCGCGCTCGCCCTAAGCTACTGGATGCTGTTCGTCGGCCGGGTACTGGCCGGCATCAGCGGCGCCAGTTTCTCGACCGCGGCTGCCTATATCGCCGATGTCAGCGATGACACCAATCGGGCAAAGAATTTCGGCCTGATCGGCATCGCCTTCGGCACCGGCTTCGCGCTCGGGCCTGTGCTTGGCGGTCTGCTTGGCGAATTCGGCCCGCGCATTCCTTTCTACGGCGCCGCCGCGCTGTCCTTCGTCAATTTCCTGGTGGCACTGTTTCTGCTGCCGGAGACGCTGGAAAGCCACAATCGCCGCCGCTTCGAATGGAAGCGCGCCAACCCGCTCGGCGCCTTGAAACAGATGCGCGGCTATCCCGGCATCAGCTGGGTGCTGCTTGTCTTCTTTCTTCTCTGGCAGGCGCATGCGGTCTATCCGGCCGTCTGGTCCTTCGTCGCCTCCTATCGCTACAACTGGAGCGAGGGGCAGATCGGCCTGTCGCTCGGCATTTTCGGCATCTGCGGCGCGCTCGTCATGGCCTTCGTGCTGCCGAAAGCGATCCCGCTGCTCGGCGAATGGAAGACCGGTGCGGTCGGACTGATCTTCACCGGCCTCGGCCTCATCGGTTATGCGCTGTCGAGCGAGGGCTGGATGATCTATGCCGTCATCCTCATTACCTGCCTGGAATCGCTCGCCGATCCACCGCTGCGCAGCATCGCGTCGGCCAAGGTGCCGCCCTCGGCACAGGGCGAGTTGCAGGGCGCGCTATCCAGCATTTCCAGCTTCACCACCATTCTCGGCCCGCTGATCTTCGCTCACATCTTCAGTGTCTTCACCGCGCCGCAAGCGCTCGTCACCTTTGCCGGCGCGCCCTATGTTCTCGCCGCCGTCTTCCTCGCAGCAGCCGTTGCGATCTATCTTTTGAAGGTGCGGCCGGCGATCATTCCGGCGGACGGCGGTGAACGAGCCGCCCAGTCGATCTGATGCCACCAACTTCAAGAGCCCGAAAAACGATCAATTTTTGTGATGTTTAGATGAAAAAATAAGCACTTTGGCCTTTGTTGCTGGTGCTTTACCGGTGGTTGTTCTATTTCGGTATCATCCGTCATGCGGCCCATACCGGCTGCGACGAAGCCAAGGGCTTAAACCTCATCATGCTGACTTCGACCCACACCCAAACGGGCGTCCGCACCGATAATTCATGGTCTTCGCATTATCGCGCCAGCATCGTGCTCGGCGTGCCCTTCGTCGGCGCGCAGCTGGCGCAATTCGCAATCCACGCCACGGATGTCCTGATGGTCGGCCGGCTCGGCACGACCGAGCTTGCGGCGATGGTTCTTGCCGCGCAAACCTTCTTTACCGTCTTCATCTTCGGTTCCGGCTTTGCCAATGCCGTCATCCCGATGGTGGCGCAGGCACATGGGCGGGGCGACCGTATCGCCGTCCGCCGCGCCGTGCGCATGGGCATGTGGGCCGTGCTCGGCTATGGCGTGCTGACCGCGCCGCTGTTGTGGCATGCCGAAACCGTGCTGCGCGCCATGGGCCAGCAGCCGGCGGTCGCGGCGCTTGCCGGCAGCTATCTGCGCATCGCGCTTTGGGGCATGTTCCCGGCGCTGCTGTTCATGGTGTTGCGCGGTTTCCTCAGTGCACTCGAGCGCGCCGGCGTCATCCTCTACGTCACGATTGCCGTGCTCGCCGCCAATGCGGCGCTTTGTTACCTCTTAATCTTCGGCCATTTCGGCGCGCCGGCGCTCGGCATCGTGGGCGCCGCGATCTCGGCCCTGGCCGTCAATACGCTGAGCTTCGTGCTGCTCTTCGCCTATATCCAGGTCACGGCGGAAACGCGCGGCTACGAGATCTTTGTCCGTTTCTGGCGCTCCGACTGGCCGATTTTGAAAGAGGTTGTCAAGCTTGGCCTGCCAATCGCCGTGACCATCCTCGCCGAAGTCAGCCTGTTCACCGTCGCCTCGCTGCTGATGGGCATGATCGGCACCGTCGAGCTCGCGGCTCATGGCATCGCGCTGCAGTTTGCCTCGATCGCCTTCATGGTGCCGCTCGGCCTCGCGCAGGTGGCGACGGTCAGGATCGGTCTCGCCCATGGCCGGCGCGACGCGGAGGGGATCAAGCGCGCGGCGATAGCGGTCCTCGTGCTAGGGTCAGCCTTCGCGCTCATCAGCAGCGCCATCTTCGCGCTCTTCTCGCATGAATTGGCTGCCCTCTATCTCGATACGCGGCGGCCGGATGCGGCGCAGGTACTCGCCTATGCCGGGCCGCTGATCGTCATTGCCGGCGCCTTCCAACTGGTCGATGGGGTGCAGGCGCTGGCCGCCGGCATGCTGCGCGGCCTCAAGGACACGACGGTGCCGATGATCCTGGCGCTGGTCTCCTATTGGGCGATTGGCTTCGTCGCGGCCTATGTGCTTGCCTTTCATGCCGGCTTCGGCGGCGTTGGCGTCTGGTACGGCTTCGTCCTCGGCCTCGCCGCCGCCAGCGTCTCCCTCACCTGGCGCTTCTTCCGCTTCCTGTCGCAGGAAAGGAAGACGCTGGCCTTGCCGGCGTAGGACCGGCGAGCGGGATCAAAAGCAGCGTCATTTTGTTCTTGATACGTTCCGGTTTCTGCCGTATCACTCACGCATCGGATGGAGGAACACATGAGCGCCTATGCGACTGTCGGGACACTGGATCATGCAAAATCGGTTGTCTTCTATGATGCGGCCCTGGCTACGGTCGGCTGGGCCGCGCATGCCAATTATCCGGGCTGGCGCGGCTATTCGGTAGGTGCCACCGGCGAGGGCTTCGTCCTCTGGGTCTGTGAACCGTTCAACAGTGAACCGGCAGTGCCCGGCAATGGCACGATGGTTGGTTTCATGGCGAAATCCCATACCGCGGTCGAGGCCTTCTACGAGGCGGCGCTGGCGAACGGTGGCACCGACGAGGGCGCTCCCGGGCCGCGTCCGCGATACGGACCGAACTGGTACTCCGCCTATATGCGCGATCCGGCCGGCAACAAGCTCGCGGTGGTATTTAACGGTTAAACGCAAAGCCCCGGCAGTCCAAAGAATGCCGGGGCTTTGTCATTTCCAGAACGTCTTTAGCGCTCAGCGCTCCGCCAAAGCCGGTTCGCCCTTTTTCTCGCGCACCAGGTTGATGAAGCGGCGGAAGAGGTAGTGGCTGTCCTGGGGGCCGGGCGATGCTTCCGGGTGATGCTGCACGGAGAAGACCGGCTTGCCGGTGACGCGCAGGCCGCAATTGGTGCCGTCGAACAGCGAAACGTGAGTCTCCTCAACGCCTTCCGGCAGCGACTTGGAGTCGACTGCGAAGCCGTGGTTCATGGAGACGATCTCGACCTTGCCCGTCGTGTGGTCCTTGACCGGATGGTTGGCGCCATGGTGGCCCTGGTGCATCTTCTCGGTCCTGGCGCCGAGCGCCAGACCCAGCATCTGGTGACCGAGGCAGATGCCGAACAGCGGGATATCGCTTTTAATGAGGTCCTTGATCACCGGAACCGCATATTCGCCGGTCGCCGCCGGGTCGCCCGGGCCGTTCGACAGAAAGATGCCGTCCGGCTTCTGGGCAAGCACTTCCTCGGCGCTGGTCGTTGCCGGCATGACGGTGACCTTGCAGCCGAGGCCGGCGAAGAGACGCAGAATGTTGCGCTTGACGCCGAAATCGAGCGCCACGACGTGATGCGTCGTCTCGGTTTCGCCAAGCGCGCCGTAGCCCTCGTCCCAGACCCAGGGCTTTTCGCTCCAGCGCGACGACTGGCCGGAGGAGGCGACCTTGGCAAGGTCGAGGCCCTCGAGCCCGCTCCAGGCTTTCGCTTCAGCCTTCAGTTCATCGAGGCTGAAGACGCCGCTCGGATCATGCGCAATCACCGCGTTCGGTGCGCCGTTCTCGCGGATCCAGGCGGTCAGCGCCCGTGTGTCGATGCCGCAGAGGCCGATGATGCCGCGCGCCTTCAGCCAGGCGTCGAGATGTTTTGCCGCACGGTAGCTCGAAGGGTCGGTGATGTCGGCCTTGAAGATGACCCCGACGGCTCCGTGGCGGGCTGCCGGGGTCAGATCTTCGATGTCCTCGTCATTGGCGCCGATATTGCCGATATGCGGAAAGGTGAAGGTGACGATCTGGCCGAGATAGGAGGGGTCGGTCATGATCTCTTGGTAACCGGTCAGTGCCGTGTTGAAGACCACTTCGGCCTGTACCTTGCCGGTGGCGCCGATGCCCTTGCCTTCGATGACGGTGCCGTCGGCCAGAACGAGCAGGGCGGTTGGTTTTGCGGTGGTCCAGGGCGCGGTCGCGGTCATTGTCTTCATCCCGTTCAGGCGGCGCGTGGCAGACGTTCGAGGGAACGCCGACCGGCCGTTTTGGTTCGCAGGCGAGCAGATGCGGGCGATGGGCGCGCGCTGTCAGGCCTGGTCACGATGTTGGTGCAGGTGACGGTAAATAGCTGCCGCACCAGGCAAGGTCAATGTTGAAGGCTGGCGCATCCGGCTTTTTCTGATGCTTTTACCGGTGATTCACGCAATTCGTTTGCTCGTGGCTGTTCGGCTGGTTTATGTAGCGCCATTCAACAGGAGTAAGCACAATGATGCGCGATCAACTCGCCGCCGCCCTCAAGGATGCGATGAAATCGAAGAATGCCGAGCGGCTTTCCACCATCCGCCTGGTCCAGGCCGAGATCAAGAGCCGCGATATCGCCAATCGCGGAACCGGCAAGGGCGACGCCAGCGATGACGAAATTCTGCAGATCCTGGCAAAGATGGTCAAGCAGCGCGAGGAATCGGCGAAGATATACGAAGAGAACGCCCGTCCCGAACTCGCCGCCAAGGAGCGTGCCGAGATCGTCGTCGTACAGGATTTCATGCCGAAGCAACTGTCGGAAGCGGACGTGCGGACCAACGTCGCCGCCGCGATCGCCGAAGCTGGCGCGGCCGGCCCGAAGGACATGGGCAAGGTCATGGCGGTGCTGAAGGAGCGTTATGCCGGCCAGATGGATTTCGCCAAGGCGTCCGCCGTTCTCAAGGAACTGCTGTCAGCTCTCTGACCGGCGGCATCGACGCGGTTTCCCGATGGAAGACCGCGTCGATGATCGAGAACTTCTCGGCCTGGTAGATCAGGTACTCCTCGACGAAGCCCTGCGACAGCCAGAGCACATTTTTGCCGGAGATCGTCTCGAAGCCCAGGCTGCCTGTCGCGGCGGCCTTGCGCATCAGCCGCTTCAGATGCGTCTGCGAAATCATGTAGCGCTGGCAGATATCCGCCGACGAAATCGGACCGACCAGGGTGCGCGGCGATTGCGGATCGAAATCGTCGATCATGGAGATGAAACCATCCATGACCACGCCGCCGGAATTGGCCCAGGTGAACAGGTTGAATGTCTCGCCAGGGTTGCGAACCTCAGGGTTTTCCAGAATTCCCTGCGCTATGGCGGGCTGAAGCCGGGCAAAAAGCGCCGGGTCCTCTGCCAGTTTCGCCGCTCTTGCGCCGCCGTCCAGATGATCGAGGATGGCGAGATGAGCATAGAGCCACTTCACCACCGATTGCACGGCCACATCCGTCGGCTCCAGCGGCCGCATGCGATTGTCCGGCGGGTTGTCGCTATGGCGGGCGAAGCGATAGGCGAGCATTTCCTGGAGGAAGGCGGCGGCGGTGTTGCGGCTGGCAATGCCGTGTTCCACCGCGGCCGCGACGAAACGTCCGATATAAAGCCCCTTGGTGGGGTCGTTCGGGTCACGCCGGTAGTGCAGCGATATCCCGAGTTGCGCCATCAGCCAGCGCTGATGTGAGGCAAAGATCGACATTAGCCGTGGATTTTCATCGAACATCGCCGTCAGTTCGGTGGCGAGCAAGCGCATGGCGACAAAGAAGGCGCTGCTTTTGGCAAGATCACGGGCTGCGAAAGTCATCAGGCGGGTTCCGGGAGGAGGTTGGCAATTCATGTCTTGGCTGACGT
This sequence comes from Hyphomicrobiales bacterium, assembly GCA_900474095.1. Classification (GTDB taxonomy): domain Bacteria; phylum Pseudomonadota; class Alphaproteobacteria; order Rhizobiales; family Rhizobiaceae; genus Pararhizobium. The sequence continues at coordinate 49,961 of UCOA01000052.1, forward strand.
TTTGTAGCAACTTTTTATTCTAGGTCGTCTAGCGGCTCTCGATCTCTCGTCAAGCTGTGAATTGCGGGTATGATGCATAGCCTTGCTGGCGTGGCCCGCGATTGCCGCCTATATGGAAGCCAGCCCAGAGGTATTCATGCGTTTTTCAAATTCCTTCCTCGACGAGATCCGTGACCGCGTTCCGATATCGGACGTGATCGGCAAGCGCGTCACCTGGGATCGAAAGAAGACCAACGCCTCGCGCGGCGACTACTGGGCCTGCTGCCCCTTCCACGGCGAGAAATCCCCGAGCTTTCACTGCGAGGACCGCAAGGGCCGCTACCATTGCTTCGGCTGCGGCGTGTCGGGCGATCATTTCCGTTTTCTCACCGATCTTGACGGCATGGCTTTTCCGGAAGCCGTGCAACAGATCGCCGACCTTGCCGGCATCGCCATGCCGCAGCCGGACGTCGAGGCCGAGAACCGCGACCGCCAGCGCACTGGCCTGCAGGACGTCATGGAAATGGCAACGCAGTTCTTTGAAGGTCAATTGCAGACTGCCAACGGCGCCAAGGCGAGGGCCTATCTGCGCGACCGCGGCCTGACCGGGCGCACGATCGAAACCTTCCGGCTCGGCTATGCGCCCGAAAGCCGCAACGCGCTGAAAGAACATCTGGCCGGAAAGGGCGTGCCGAAGGACCAGATCGAGGCCTGCGGCCTCGTCGTCCACGGACCCGACATCCCGGTCTCCTACGATCGCTTCCGCGACCGCATCATGTTCCCGATCCTGTCGTCGCGGGAAAAGGTCATCGCCTTTGGCGGCCGTGCCATGTCGCCGGATGCGCCGGCCAAGTATCTCAATTCCAATGAGACCGAGCTCTTCCACAAGGGCAACGTGCTCTATAATTTCGCCCGTGCCCGGCGCGCGATGTCGGGGGCCAGCCGCGTCGGCAGCGCCGCGCAAAACGGAAAACCGGTCGGCAGCGCCGCGCAAAACGAAAATGGCGCGGGGACGATCATCGCCGTCGAAGGCTATATGGACGTGATCGCGCTCCATCAGGCCGGCATCGAGAATGCCGTAGCACCACTCGGAACGGCGCTCACCGAAAACCAGATGGCACTCTTGTGGAAGCTGACGCAGCAGCCCGTCCTCTGCTTCGACGGCGACAGCGCTGGTATTCGCGCTGCCAACCGGGCGGTCGATCTCGCCTTGCCGCATCTGAAGCCCGGTTTTTCTGTGCGCTTCGCCATGCTGCCGGACGGCAAGGACCCGGACGATCTCGTCCGCCACGAGGGCCGCGGCCCCTTCGACAAGGTCATGGCCTCGGCCCGCTCGCTGTCGGAAATGGTCTGGCTGCGCGAGGCGCAGGCTGGAGGTTTCGATACGCCGGAGAGCCGCGCCCAGCTGGAAGCGACATTGAAACAGGTGGTCTCGGTCATTGCCGATGAAAACGTCCGCCGCCACTACGGCCAGGACATCCGCGACCGGCTAAACCAGTTCTTTCAAGGGACGTCGCGCCAGCAGAACGGCCAGCGAAATTTCGACCGCAACCAGCGCCAGGGCGGCGCAAACCGAAATGGAGGACAGGGGCGCGGCCAGCAGGGCGGGCGCACCTCCGAGCGCAGCGGCATTTCCGACCGGCTTGCCCGCTCGTCGCTCGTCAGCGGCCATCAGGCGCTGCCGCCGCTCCGAGAAAGCGTGCTGGCGCTGACTATCGTCAATCAACCGCAACTGCTGTTCGAGGAGTATGACGAGATCTCCGCGATCGACTATGACAATCGCGACCTGCAGCGCTTCTGGTCGTCGGTGCTCAATGCCGCCGCTGCCAGGGGGCCGCGACTGTCGCGGGAAAACCTCGTCGAGCAGCTGGAGGCCGAAGGTTTCGGCGACCTGCTGAAATCGCTCGACCAGCAGATCCGCTTCGCCCGCCTCTGGACGGCAACGACCGCTGCCGCCCCCGAGGATGCGCGCGAAGGCTATATCCAGGCGCTGTCGCTGCACAAGCGCACCAAGGCGCTGCTCTGGCAGCGCCGCGAACTCGAAAGCGAACTTGCCTACGCCACCGAAGAAGGCGACGCCGACGCCGTCAGCCAGATCCTGCGCAACCTGCAGGAGGTCCAGCTGGAAGTGACGCGGCTCGAAAACCAGGAAGCGATCATCGACGGTTTCGGCGTGTTGTCGGGACGGGTGAAGGGGCCGGCGGGGAAATAGTCAGCCTGTCAGCGGTTACAGCCTGCCTGCTCTGCCCGATGTTGCGGCCATACCGGTGGAATGGCAATTCAATGAAGACGTATGAGATCCGCGAGACCACGAGGGCGCCGACCAGCGTTGCAGAAACGAGGACGGCGAATTGCGGCCAGGGCTCGTTGATGCCGAGGGCCTGGACCGCTTGCAGCATCAGGATCAACACGATCATGTGGGACAGATAAACCGAATAGGCCATGTTGCCGACCCACTGCAGCGGCCAGGCATTCGCCGCTCGGCTGAAAAGTGCGGCCACCCCGCCTTTCTTTTCCCGGGCGCAGATCACCAGCATGATGACCGTTGCCCAGATCAGATAGGGCAGAACGCTAGCGGATCGCTGCAGGACCAATCCCGCCAGGACGAGCGCCCAGACCTTCACGACCGGTATCAACCGCACCGGATGACCTTCTTTTTCCCTGTATTTCATGAAGTAGAATGTCGTGATCCCGAGGGTGAAATCGACAAGCCATCGACCGATGAAGCTTTCCGGCATGCGCGGCAGGATCAAGGCAACAATGACGACGCCGATAAGCAGCAGCCCGATACGGATGGCAGTCATCCTCGTTGTCAGGAGGGCGATGAAAAACGGCGCTATCAGATAGTATTGCCATTCCAGCGATATGCTCCAGGCCTGTCCCAGAAAGGCGTAGTCGGTCGAGGGCAGCAGGCGCGGCGGCACCAGACCATGCAGCGCCGGCAGGTGCGCAGCGATATGCCATGGCCAATAGGTGATCGTGTCGGCCGCGATCTTTATTCTCGCCGCCTGCATCGCGCCGGCAGATGCATGTACCCAGGTTTCCAGAGCGAGATTTGCCAGGAGGACTGAGAGTGCCAGGTAAAACAGATAAACCGGGAAAATCCGGAATGCGCGCCGCGTGATGTAGAGACCATAGCTCTCCGGCTTCTTGTCGATCAACGCTGCGATTGCAAAGCCGCTCAGGAGGATGAACACGGTGACTGCGTGGAAATTATAGAGCTTCGCTTCGATCAGCCGTCCGTGCAAGGCCGACGCGGTCGCCACATGCCCGACCACGACCCATATCGCCAAGACCCCGCGCAGGGCTTCAAATTCTTTTACGTAGCGCATCAAACCACCGTTCGTTGATCCCGTTACGCCAGCCTTATCGTGGTGCCCTGCAGCAATTTTTAGTCAACGCCAGAGATTTATGCTTAGTTTCTGGAATCGCGGCTGCCGAACTTGAGGCCCCGACGAGCAAGATGACCTCTTGCCGACCGGCCAGCGAATTGCAAAAGTCACTTACGAGAGCCGTTTTCATAAGGAGGGGAACTGTGACTGAAATCACTTTGCTGGCTTTTGCACTCGTCTCGTTTATCGGCATCGCCACGCCCGGTCCGACGGTGCTTCTGGCGTTGACCAACGGTTCGCGCTTCGGCGTTCGTCGCGCCTTGGTCGGCATGTTCGGCGCTGTCCTGTCCGATTTCGTCCTGATCGGCGCCGTCGCCCTCGGCCTTGGGGCGCTGCTGGCGGCTTCCGAATTCTGGTTCTCCGTCGTCAAATGGATCGGTGCCGGTTATCTTGCTTTTCTTGGCATCATGCTTTTGCGCTCGAAGGGTTCCTTGAACGAGACGCTGCACGGCACGGCGGAGAACGCCTCCGGATCGCCACGCTCGATCTTCCTCAAAAGTTTCCTGGTCGCAGTCACCAACCCCAAGGGTTATCTGTTCTTCTCCGCCTTCCTGCCGCAGTTCATCGCCCCGACCGAACCGCAGGTCGCGCAATATGCCGTTCTCGCCCTGGTCTTCGCAGGGATCGATTTTCTCGTCATGTTCGGTTATGCGGCGCTCGGCTCGCAGGCCGTGCGGGTGCTGAAGACCTCCGGCGCGCTCTGGCTCGACCGCATCTGCGGCGGCGCCCTCCTGGCGCTCGCCGGGTCGCTCGCCTTCTACCGGCGTGCGACCGTTTGACAGCCGGGCGCAAGCGTCCGAAATTTGCGATGTCCGGACAGGTGAAGGTGCCGGCTGGGAAATAGGCCGACGCATTCTACAGCGCCGCGCGTCAAATATGACGCGCAAAGGACGCTGTAGCACTTTAACGTGCTCCATAATTTTATCCTTAAATCGATTCCGATTTAAGGAACTATGCAGTAGCCCCCGTTTCTCAGGGAGATCGAGCGGGTAGGTCAAGGCCGTTTCAGATGCGGCAGGCATGCCCGGCACCCGGTGCCGCGGGGCCGGTAACATGTGATCGAGTGGGCGTGATCGACCTTGAATGCTTAGTTTGCGGCGAAGCAGTAGAAAAGTCCGTCGCCGCCTGTACCCTTGAATGCCTCCTGGGTGCAGCCGCCACGCGTCGCATGGGAAGAGTTCCAGGATTTGGCTGCCGCGGAATCGTCGAGGCCTGTGCGGTCGCTGTGGCCGACGATCGCCGCGCCTTCAGCACCATCCATCGTCCAGTTGCCACAGGTCTCCGGTGCTGCGGTGCCATCTGGTCGCGATCCGGTCAGGATGTCGTGGCGATTCGGCGTGTCGCCGCGCCCGTTGATGACTTCACCTTTTTCGTTGAGCGCGGTCTGCTTGGTCAGATTGCTCGCGTCGCCGTGCAGCGCGGCAACATCGTCGGCGATTTTTTCGCCTTTCGCGTTGTACCAGGGCCCCGTGCCGATGCGGTCCTTGGCGTTTTCGGTATCTGTGGAAAGATAAGCCTTCCAGTTCTTGCCGGTCGCGCCGCTGGCGGTCGCGAGCGTGTTGCAATAGGCATCGGCGCCGGCAAGCCCACCAAGGTCACCCCCTTTTCCGGGATTGGCGCTGGTGACGAAGAAGCTCATGCTGGTGTCCTGCGCGTACGCCCCTGCGAACGATAAGGCCAAGGCGGTCGCGGCAAATGCAAGCCTGCGTTTCATCGGTTCTCTCCCTGGTTCGGATTTCGAGCGGGAAAAGTTTAGAGCGGCCAAAGATTTGAGTAAAAACGAAATGTCGTGATGAGCGGTGAGGAGCTGACACAAGCGTACACGCAAATACATTCCCGGCAGGTGATTGAGATCAAACGCGAGGAGGGATGGCTCGACTTGCGTTGGCTTTTGGCTGTGCGACGCAAGGAAAATAGGAGGGCGACACCGCTCCCGGCTGCTTTGCGATAGCTGGGGATTGAAGCTCGCCCTAGCCCTTGCACCTATGCCATACTCCCGCTCTCCCACGAAAGCGATTCCATGCCGCCCATCCAAAACCGCATCGATCCCCTGTTCGAAGACCAAGGGGCGAAAAGTCCGCTCGCTGTCCTGAAGCGGGTCTACGGCTATTCGGCCTTTCGCGGCAAGCAGGCGGCCGTGGTCGAACGGGTGGTGGCGGGCGGCGATGCCGTCGTCTTGTTTCCGACCGGTGCCGGAAAATCGCTCTGCTTCCAGATCCCGGCGCTCTGCCGCGACGGCGTCGGCATCGTCGTCTCGCCGCTAATCGCCCTGATGCGCGATCAGGTGGAGGCGTTGAAACAGCTCGGCGTCCGGGCGGCGGCGCTCAACTCGTCGCTGACGCGCGAGGAATTCCTCGACGTCCGCCGGGCGATTGCCAACGGCGATCTCGATCTTCTCTATGTCACGCCAGAACGAATCGTCACTCCGGCCTTCAAGGAGATGATCGGCAATGCGAGGATCGCCCTCTTTGCGATCGACGAGGCGCATTGCGTTTCCCAATGGGGCCATGATTTTCGCCCGGAATACCGAGAGCTGGGCCAGCTTGCCGAGCATTATCCCGGTGTGCCGCGCCTGGCACTGACGGCAACGGCCGATCCGCATACCCGCGAAGACATCATCGACAGGCTCGGCCTGCGCGGAGCGCAAGTCTTCACCACCTCGTTCGACCGCCCGAACATCGCCTACGAGATCGTCGAGCGCGACCAGCCGCGCCAGCAGCTCTTGAGGTTCCTGTCGCGCCACAAGGGGTCGAGCGGCATTGTCTATTGCCTGTCGCGCGCCAAGGTCGAGGATACGGCCGAATGGCTGAACGGGCAGGGCATCCGCTCGCTCGCCTATCATGCCGGCATGGACCGCACTGTCCGCGACGCCAATCAGGACGCGTTCCTGAAGGAGGAAGACCTCTGCCTCGTCGCCACCGTCGCCTTCGGCATGGGCATCGACAAGCCGGACGTGCGCTACGTCGCCCATCTTGATCTACCGGGCTCGGTTGAGGCCTATTACCAGGAAACCGGCCGTGCCGGGCGCGACGGGCTACCGTCCGATGTCTGGATGGCCTACGGCATGGCCGACGTCATCCAGCGCGGCCGGATGATCGACGGGGGCAGCTCGGCCGACGATATCAAACGGGTCGAGCGCGCCAAGCTCAATGCCCTGCTTGCCATCTGCGAGACGCCGACCTGCCGGAGACAAGCCATCCTTGCCCATTTCGGCGAGACCCATGGGGGCAATTGCGGCAATTGCGACACCTGCATCAAACCCGTCGAGACATGGGACGGCACGGATGCCGCCGTAAAGGCGCTCGCCGCCATCTACCGCACCGGCGAACGTTTCGGCACCGGCCATCTGATCGACGTGCTCCTCGGCAATATCAACGAGAAGACCACGCGCTTCGGCCATGCCGACATGCCGGTGTTCGGCGCCGGCAAGGACATCCCCTCGAAGACCTGGCAGTCGGTCTATCGGCAATTGCTCGCGGCGGGTTTCGTCAGCGTCGACCACGAGGCCTTCGGCGCGCTGAAACTGCAGCCGGAGGCCCGCGCCGTCTTCAAGCGCGAACGCGAAGTCCGCTTCCGCCAGGACCGCCCGACGACGGGCAAGGCACAGCGCACGACCAAGTCGGGCAACAGCGCTGCAGCGCGCATCGACCTCTCCGATCGCGATCACGAGCTTTTCCAGAAATTGCGAGCGCTCAGGGCCTCGATCGCCAAGGACATGAACGTCCCGCCTTACGTTATCTTCCCCGATACGACGCTGATGGCGCTCGCCAGGGAACGCCCGACAAAGGGCGACGACCTTCTCGGCATCCCCGGCATCGGCGCAACCAAGCGCGAACGCTATGGCGACATTTTCCTCGAGGCGATCCGCAACGACGGCTGAGGCGACGTCTACATCCTGACCGTCATGCCGCCGTCGACGGTCAAAACATGGCCGTTGACGAAGGAGGCGGCGTCGCTCGCCAAAAACAGCGCCGCGCCGGCGATCTCGTCCGGCCGACCCCAGCGCTCAACCGGGATGCGCTGGCGCACGAAGGGCATCAGATCCTCGTCAGCCGCCAGCGCCGCATTGGTTTCCGTCGCAAACCAGCCCGGCGCGATGGCATTGCTGGTGATGCCGTAGGGCCCGTATTCGACAGCCATCGCCCGCATCAGCCCGGTCAGCCCGTGTTTGGCGACGGGGTAGATGCCGTCGCCCGGCAGGGCGACATGGCCGTTGATCGAGGTGATCGAAATCAGCCGTCCATGCCCGTGGCTCTTCATGATCGCGGCCGCGTCCCGCGACAGCGTCGTGGCAGCGATCAGGTCGGTGCGAATGAGATCGATAATCGCCTCGTCGTCGAATTCGGCCAGCGGCCGCCGGTCGCGGGCGCCGACATTGTTGACGAGGATGTCGAGCCGACCGTGGCTGCGCTCGATATCGGCGAGAGCGGCGCGCTGCGCCTCCCGCTCAGTGGCGTCGAAGGCCGCGGCTTCCGCGCTGCCGCCCGTCGAAGTAATGGCGGCCACTGCATCCGCAAGCGTGGCCTGCGTGCGCCCGGTGACGATGACATGCGCGCCGGCGTCTGCGAGCGCGCGGGCGATCTCCAGCCCCAGGCCGCGCCCGCCGCCGGTCACCAGCGCCATCCGGCCTTTCAGGGAAAATCTGTCGAAGATGCTCATGGCGCTTCCATCCGTGTCACCGCGTTTCGGTCGAAGTCGATAGGGAGGCAATAGCCTCGGTCAACGCCTGAAGGTCAAGCGCTGGTGAAGTCATCGCGTCCGGCACCCGGTAACCGACCAGGTGCCGGGCGAACTTACTGCCTCCTGAGTGCTTTCAGAACTTCGGAAGGCTGTGCTTCGACTGCCCAGTTGAATTCCTGCAGGGACAGTTTCCTGTCTTTGACAGCGGTCATGAACAGCCGGCAAAAGAAACGGGTCGCCTCGATTGGTTGGACCTTGAGTTCTGTGGCTAATTGAGCGAGATCATCCTGCGACATTCTGTTAGCCGCAAGGCGGGCGTCAAGGCCCCGTTCACAGGTCCCGGCGGCGCGGGCAAGCGTCCGCCTGCTGCTACGAAGGTCATCCAGCCGCTGTTGCCATTCCCAGTCTGACAGCGCCTGCGGCTCCGCATATCCGGCCTGTTCGGCTGCGAATTGATTGAAAGTGAGGGCAAGAATGCCCAGCGTGATCAGCAAGCTGCATACGTATATAAACAGAGAATTCTTCAAGGATATACACTCGCATGGATTGCTTTTCGTTTGTCAATATGGGGCGGATGACGGTTTTTCGCCAGACTATAAGGGGCGCTGAGGTGGCTCGCACATTCGTCTAGTTTTGCGCGGCTGATCGTCGCCTCGGCGACGTGCATCATGGTGGTGTCGCGTCATCTCGGTCGGCATGGTTTGGTCCTTTTTGGACACCCTCATCCCGACATGGCCGTCCAATCGTCCTGTCGCGTCAACGGCATGCCCTGCCGCTGTCTTTCGCTGTCTTCCACGCAGGAATATGATAGGTCTCCATCGCAACCCGACTTTTAGCTTGGAAAGCGACAACATGACGTCAGCCTTCATCCATCATCTGTCATCCGAACTCGAAGGGCTGAAGTCCGCGGGGCTCTACAAGTCCGAGCGGGTGATCGTCTCAAAGCAGGCCGGCGAGATCGAAGTCGCCTCCGGTGCAAAGGTGCTGAATTTCTGCGCCAACAACTATCTCGGTCTTGCCAACAACGAGGAGCTCGCTGAAGCCGGCAAGCAGGCGCTCGATCGCTACGGCTACGGCATGGCCTCCGTCCGCTTCATCTGCGGCACGCAGGAAGAGCACAAGCAGCTCGAGGCGCGCATCTCGTCTTTCCTGCGCATGGAAGACACCATCCTCTATTCGTCCTGTTTCGATGCCAATGGCGGCCTGTTCGAAACGCTGCTGAACGAGGAAGATGCAATCATTTCCGACGCGCTCAATCATGCCTCGATCATCGACGGCGTGCGGCTTTCCAAGGCCAAGCGCTTCCGCTACGCCAACAACGACATGGCCGCGCTCGAAGAGGAACTGAAGAAGGCCGAAGGCTCGCGCTTCAAGCTCGTCGCCACCGACGGCGTCTTCTCTATGGACGGCATCATCGCCAATCTGCAAGGCGTCTGCGATCTCGCCGAAAAATACGGCGCCATGGTCATGGTCGACGACAGCCACGCCGTCGGTTTCGTCGGCAAGCATGGCCGCGGCTCGGCCGAATATTGCGGCGTCGAGGGACGGGTGGATATCATCACCGGCACGCTCGGCAAGGCGCTCGGCGGCGCATCGGGCGGCTACACCTCGGCGAGACGAGAAGTGGTGGAGTGGCTGCGCCAGCGCTCGCGGCCCTATCTCTTCTCAAACACGCTCGCCCCGGTCATCGCGGCTGCCTCTCTCAAGGTCTTCGACCTGATCGACAATGGCGACGCCCTGCGAGCGCGGCTCGAAGCCAACGCATCCCTGTTCCGCGCCGAAATGGGCAAGCTCGGCTTCACGCTTGCCGGCGAGGGCCATCCGATCATCCCGGTCATGCTCGGAGACGCGTCGCTGGCACAGGAAATGGCGGCAAGGATGCTGGAAAAAGGCGTTTACGTCGTCGGCTTCTCCTTTCCGGTCGTCCCCAAGGGCCAGGCCCGCATCCGCACCCAGATGTCGGCTGCCCACAGCGAGGCGGATGTCCGCCGCGCGATCGTGGTGTTCGAGGAAGTCGGCAGGGAACTGGGTGTGATTTGAGGGATTGCCCCTCATCCGGCCTGTCGGCCACCTTCTCCCCGTAAACGGGGAGAAGGGACAAGCCGCGGGTTTCGATATTCGTATCCGTTGCGGTGCAGGTGGCGATCTCGATCATTCCTTATCCCGCTTGCGGGGAGAGGGCTAGGGTGAGGGGCAGCACGCAGCGCATCGATATCTAAGGAATGAAAATGACAAACATGATGAAGGCGCTTGTTAAAGCCAAACCGGAAGTCGGCCTCTGGATGGAGCATGTGCCGGTGCCGGAACCCGGCCCGAATGACGTGCTGATCAAGGTGAAGAAATCCGCGATCTGCGGCACCGATGTGCACATCTGGAACTGGGACCAGTGGGCGCAGAAGACCATTCCGGTGCCGATGGTCGTCGGCCACGAATTCGTCGGCGAGATCGCCGAGATCGGCTCTGCGGTCACCAAGTACCATGTCGGCGAGCGCGTCTCGGGCGAGGGCCATATCGTCTGCGGCAAATGCCGCAACTGCCGTGCGGGCAGGGGACATCTCTGCCGCAACACGCTCGGCGTCGGCGTCCACCGACCCGGCTCCTTCGGCGAGTATGTCTGCATTCCCGAATACAATGTCGTGGCGATCCCCGACGAGGTGCCGGACGAAGTCGCCGCGATCTTCGATCCCTTCGGCAACGCCGTGCACACCGCGCTCTCCTTCGATCTGGTCGGCGAGGATGTGCTCGTCACCGGCGCCGGCCCGATCGGCATCATGGGCGCCATGGTTGCCAAGCGCTCCGGCGCGCGCAAGGTCGTCATCACCGACATCAACCCGGTGCGGCTGGCGCTCGCCGAAAAGGTCGGCATCGATTATGTCGTCGATGCTTCGAAGGAGAATCTGGCGGATGTGATGACCCGGATTGGCATGACCGAAGGTTTCGACGTCGGGCTCGAAATGTCCGGTGCCGCACCGGCCTTCCGCGACATGATCGACAAGATGAACAATGGCGGCAAGATCGCCATCCTCGGCATCGCGCCGACCGGCTTCGAGATCGACTGGAACAAGGTCATCTTCAAGATGCTCAACCTCAAAGGCATCTACGGCCGCGAGATGTTCGAAACCTGGTACAAGATGATCGCCTTCGTGCAAGGCGGGCTCGACCTCTCGCCGATCATCACCCACCGCATCGGCATCGACGATTTTCGCGATGGTTTCGAGGCGATGCGTTCGGGCAATTCCGGCAAGGTGGTGATGGACTGGTAGGACTTGCAATGGTTCACTTCGGCCGGTTATCTCTCTGTGGCGATTCTCTGGACCCTTGTCTTTTTATGAACAGTTCCTACATTTCCGCCAGTGAACTGAATCTTTGAAGCGACGAGCTTGATTCAGCCTTTTTTGCCGTTTTAAACGGTTTTTCGCCGGAAATGCTTGACGGGACCGAAAATTGTGGGAATCACCATTTCTAATACAGTGGGTGAAATGGGTACGGCGGATACGATCATCATGAAAATGATGTTTAACCGGCGACGCTGTCGCAGCTGGCCGGTCTAACCTCGGTGTGACTATCGTGGTTAATCAGGAATTAAAGGTCATCCCGTTACGTCAGGGGTAATGATTCGCGGCAGGAGCGATTGACGCGCCCGAGCCTCGAAAAAGTTTTGCACCGCGCACGCGTTGAATGCTGTCCAAGGAAAGCGACGAATACATGGCAACCAAAGTCAAAGAGAACGAAGAAGCAGAAGGCGAACGCGAAGGCGCACCCGACGGCCCGCTTCTCGATCTCTCGGATGACGCGGTCAAGAAAATGATCAAGGCCGCCAAGAAGCGCGGCTACGTCACCATGGATGAGCTGAACGAGGTTCTGCCGTCCGATCAGGTCGATCCCGACCGGATCGAGGACATCATGGCGATGCTCAACGAAATGGGCATCAATGTCGTCGAGGACGAGGAAACCGAAGAGGGGGCTGCGGCCGCCGAGGAAGAAGACGGCGATGCCGACGCCGACAGCGAGGGCGGCGAACTTGCACCGTCCGGCGGCACGGCCGTCGCGACGGCGAAAAAGAAGGAGCCGACCGATCGCACCGACGATCCGGTCCGCATGTATCTGCGCGAAATGGGCTCGGTCGAGCTTCTGTCGCGCGAGGGCGAAATCGCCATTGCCAAGCGCATCGAGGCTGGCCGCGAAACCATGATCGCCGGTCTCTGTGAGAGCCCGCTGACCTTCCAGGCGATCATCATCTGGCGCGACGAACTCAACGAAGGCAACACGCTGCTGCGCGAGATCATCGATCTCGAAACCACCTATTCCGGTCCTGAAGCCAAGGCTGCGCCGCAGTTCCAGAGCCCGGAAAAGATCGAGGCCGACCGCAAGGCTGCCGAAGAGAAGGAAAAGAACCGCCGGCCGCGTGGTGGCGACGACGACATCACCAATGTCGGCGGCGAAGGCCTGCCGCCTGAGGAAGAGGAAGAGGACGACGACGAATCGAACCTCTCGCTCGCCGCCATGGAAGCGGAACTGCGTCCGCAGGTCATGGAAACGCTCGACACCATCGCCGAGACCTACAAGAAGCTGCGCAAGCTGCAGGACCAGCAGGTCGAAGCCCGCCTCCAGGCGACCGGCACGCTGTCGCCCGCCCAGGAGCGACGCTACAAGGAGCTGAAGGACGAGCTGATCACGGCGGTCAAGTCGCTGTCGCTCAACCAGAACCGCGTCGACAGCCTTGTCGAGCAGCTCTACGACATCAACAAGCGCCTCGTGCAGAACGAGGGTCGCCTTTTGCGTCTGGCTGAATCCTACGGCGTCAAGCGCGATAGTTTCCTCGAGCAGTATTCCGGCGCCGAACTTGATCCGAACTGGATGAAGTCGATCGCGAACCTTGCGGCCAAGGGCTGGAAGGAGTTTGCCAGGAACGAGAACACGATGATCCGCAACATCCGCGCCGAGATCCAGAATCTCGCCACGGAAACCGGCATCTCCATCTCCGAATTCCGCCGCATCGTGCATATGGTGCAGAAGGGCGAACGCGAAGCGCGCATCGCCAAGAAGGAAATGGTCGAAGCCAACCTGCGCCTCGTCATCTCCATCGCCAAGAAATATACGAATCGCGGCCTGCAGTTCCTCGATCTGATCCAGGAAGGCAATATCGGCCTGATGAAGGCAGTCGACAAGTTCGAGTACCGTCGTGGCTACAAGTTCTCGACCTATGCGACCTGGTGGATCCGGCAGGCGATCACCCGCTCGATCGCCGACCAGGCGCGCACGATCCGCATTCCGGTGCACATGATCGAGACGATCAACAAGATCGTCCGCACGTCGCGCCAGATGCTGCACGAGATCGGCCGCGAGCCGACGCCAGAGGAACTGGCCGAAAAGCTCGCCATGCCGCTCGAAAAGGTCCGCAAGGTCCTGAAGATCGCCAAGGAACCGATCTCGCTCGAAACGCCGGTTGGTGACGAAGAAGACAGTCATCTCGGCGATTTCATCGAGGACAAGAACGCGCTGCTGCCGATCGACGCTGCCATCCAGGCGAACCTGCGCGAGACGACGACCCGCGTTCTCGCCTCGCTCACCCCGCGCGAAGAGCGCGTGCTGCGCATGCGCTTCGGCATCGGCATGAACACCGACCACACGCTCGAGGAAGTCGGCCAGCAGTTCTCGGTCACCCGCGAACGTATCCGCCAGATCGAAGCCAAGGCACTCCGGAAGCTCAAGCACCCGAGCCGCTCGCGCAAGCTGCGGAGCTTCCTCGATAGCTAAACGACAGCGGTAGTCGATTGAAAAAACGGAACCCGGTCAGTGCAAACTGGCCGGGTTTTTCGTCAAGTCGCAAGCTGTTGATGTCGGCGCCATTCATCCGTTGAGGTCGGTCAATTCCGGCTCCAATCAGCCGCCCCCGCTCGATCTGCTCACATCTCCCGATGGCTTCGTCTTTCTTGTTCGCTTTGGCCGACAGGACTATACTTCTCTGCTTGCCAATACCTCGAGCTTTCATCGTGTGCGTTCTGTTGAGTGAAATCGGCCGTCCGCTTTGTGGATGGTTTGTCCGATGAGGCGGGAGGCGGAGGCGTCAATCGCGGCACCATCTTCACGGTCGTGCCGCATGGGAGGTGTGCTATGACCATGTATATCATGCTGATCAACTGGACGGACCAAGGTGTCAAGACCGTACGCGAGTCGCCGAAGCGTCTGGACGCGGCCAAGAAGCTGCTGAGTGATATGGGCGGCTCGTTCAAGGAATTCTACCTGACCATGGGTGAATATGACATGGTGGCGGTCTGCGAAGCGCCCGACGACGCTGTTGCCGCGCGGTTCGCCCTGTCTATCGGGACGGCTGGCAATGTACGTACCCGCACGTTGAAGGCCTTCCCCGAGGCAGCCTACCGCGAACTCATCAATTCGCTGGGCTAGGGACGCCTGGATCCCGCCCGGACAAGACCACGATGACGAAACCTGTGCCGGGTGAGGAGAACCATATGTCCGAAAGACCGATCAGGATACCTGGTCCGGACCATCCAATCACCATCACGCGGAACCCTCGCCGCGTGGTGGTGAAGGCGGACGGAAAGACCCTGGCCGACAGCTGCAACACCCTGACGCTGCGGGAATCCTCCTATCCACCGGTGCAGTATATTCCGCGCGCCGATGTTGATATGGCGCTGCTGGAGCGGACCGATCACGCCACCTATTGCCCCTACAAGGGCGATTGCTCCTATTTCAGTGTGCCCTCCGGCGGCGAACGGCTGCTGAATGCCGTCTGGTCCTACGAGGCCCCGTACGACGCGATGAGCGCCATCAAGGATCACCTGGCCTTCTATCCCGACCGTTTCGAGGTATCCGAACACGAGGATTGAGCGCGCAGGGCGGTGGTGCAGGTGGACGCGTTTCGCGCTCGCTAGGAACGCGTGAAGCCGCGTGCTACTGAACACCACACCGGCCAGTCGGGCCGGCCGAATTTCGTCGTTCCCATCTCCGGCCGGCCATGCTCCGGTCAGTATCCGGCCGTATCCACCCATTCATGCAGCAGACACTGGAAAAACGGCGGGGAAATTTTGGCGCGGGGCTTTTCGCTTCCGTCGCGCTGCATGTCGCCATTGCCGCCCTGCTTCTCTTCCGCCTGCCGCCCGCCGCGCCGGAGCCGGAGAAGGAAGACACCGTCAAGGTCGAGATGGTGCCGGAACCTGAGAAGAAACCCGAGCCTGAGAAGAAACAGGAGCCGGAAGAAAAGCCCGAACCCGAGAAGAAACCGGAGCAGAAGCGGAAGCCGCAGGTCGAACCAAGGCAGCAAGCCGAGAAGAAGCCGGCGGAAAAACCGGTAACCCCAGCCAAGTCCGGGCAGCGCCCGGCGGAGAAGCAGGCCGAGACGCAGAAAAACCAGGCCTTCGAATCTGCCGCGAAGGAAGGCGGCGAGGAAGCGGGCGGCGACAGGCCGTCCGAGCCGTTGCTGCGGCCAGAGGTCGAGCCGCGCGCCGACCGCGCCACACCGCCGGTCGAGAGCAAGGTGGCGGAGAAAGCTGACGAGGCGATCCAAAAACCGGACGACGAGCCTGAGAAGACATCGAAGGCTTCCAAACTGCCCGAACTCGATCTCTCCGAAACCGAAACTGCCAGCGAGATCCTGAACGAAGGCGAGGCGGACATACGGACGGTGCCGACGCCGGTGCTGAAACCCGAACAACAGCCGAGCGACGTCACTTTGCTAAAGCGCCAACGATCGGCGTCGGCCGACAGCAAATCAGCCGACGCAGGGTCGCTGCTGCCGCCGTCCGATCTGCCGAAGGCCAAGGAGTTGTTCACCGCCGACGCACTCTCGAACCCACGGGCGCGTCAGGCGTTGGGCAAACTGCCGCCAAACCGGCGGATCGTACAGATTTGTAATTTTGAGGCCTTGGAGCAAATACGCCACGCGCGGCCGGAAACCCTGCCGGAAGGTCTGCTTCCCTTTTCCGACGGCGGTGGCCTGATCTCCGGTCAGGTGTTGCGCGCCACCGGCGGCGCCTTTGTCAGCCGCCGGGTGTGGTATGATATCGAGTTCGAATGTGCTGTCGACGAGAAGTTTGGCAGCGTAACGTCGTTCCGCTTCGCAATCGGCAAGGTCGTTTCGGAACGTGAGAGGAAGGCGCGCGGCCTGCCGAACGATTGACCCGCCGCCGCGCTCCTCCGATCCGTTACTTATAGAACCCCTCGCGCAGATTGATGCCGTGCTCCAGCCAGACCTTCATGGCGCACAGCGCCCCCGTCCAGCCTTCGCAATTGCCGTAGGATGCCACGAGGGCGCCTTCCGTCTCGCGCCAGCCTTCCTCCGATATCGTCACCAGCGTCCGGTTTCCGTCGACCGGCTCGAAGGTCATCGTCACGGTCGTGTCGTAGCCGGCGCCAGCGTTGTCGGCCTCCATCCGGTTGGCTTCATTGGCGGCCCATTGCAGTACGATCTTCTTGTCCTTGACGACATCGATCACCTTCACCGGGAAGGCGCCGGGAAAATCATGAAAGTCCCATGTGACGGTGGCGCCGGTCTCGATCCGGCCCTTGGCGCCGCCGGTGGTAAAATAACGGGATAGTTGCGCGGGGTCGATCACCGCCTCGAAAACCTCCGAGACCGGCTTGGCGATCCGGCCGGCGACCTTGAACTTCAGTTCCATGATTTTTCTCCTGTTTTCTGCCTGATTTCTGCCCAATCTCTGCTTGTCCTCAGGCTCATTATGTTATAAAAATATAACATGTCAACAGTCGATAAAAACGATAGAATCTTCAAGGCCTTGGCGGCCTCCAGCCGGCGGGCGATGCTCGATATGCTAAAGGATCATCCGCAAACGACGGGGCAATTGTGCACGCGGTTTCCAACCCTTGATCGCTGCACGGTGATGCAGCACCTGAAGGTTCTCGAAGAGGCGGAGCTCGTCATCGTCCGCCGCGAGGGCCGCGAGCGCTGGAACTTTCTCAATCCGCTGCCGATCAAACAGATCCACGACCGCTGGATCGGCCCCTATGCCGCCGAGGCGGTGAACCTGCTCGGGCGGCTGAAGGAGGATCTGGAGGGCTGATCCTTGGTATGAGGCGGTTAATGGCCCGCTGCCTTCTCCAGCCCGGCCACATCGATCTTCACCATGCCCATCATCGCGTCGCGCACCCGCCCGGCCTTTGCCGGATCCGGATCGCTCATCAGTTGCATTAACGCATCGGGAATGATCTGCCAGCTGAGACCGAAGCGGTCGGTCAGCCAGCCGCATTGCTGCGCATGCCCGCCCTCGAGCAGCCGCTCCCAGTAATAGTCCACCTCCGCCTGGTCGGCGCATTTGACGAAGAAGGAGACGGCGGGCGTGAAATGATAATGCGGCCCGCCGTTCAGCCCCATGAATTCCTGGCCTTCCAGTTCGAAGGCCGCGGTGAAGGTTTTGCCGTCCGGTCCGCGCTGGTGGTGGGTCACCTTGGCATCCTTGAAAATCGACGTGTAGAACTCCAGCGCTTCGTCGAGCCGGTTGTCGAACCAGAGAAACGGCGTGATCTTCTGCATGCTGTTTTCCTCCCTTGAGCTATGTCGATTGATCTATGTCCGCCGCGGCCGCAGTCAACCGGCTAAATCGCCGACGCAACATCCGAAAACGACACGGTCTCCTGGGCAAACATCTCGTCGAAGAGCGCGGCCACAATCGCACCTGGATCGAGGTCGCCGGCTATTGGCGCAAGGGCCGCGCCGGTTTTCACGAAAACCACCACGAGGGATGAAGGGCGTTGTCTTGAACGGGAGCCGCAGGGGATCCTGCGGCCGCTGTACTCAATTCGCCACCGCCTTGACCAATCGACCTGCCGTCCGCTGGCCAGCAACATGGAGGCGATCAGCACTTTCGCGGGCACGCAATGCGATGTCGATCAGCTAAGGCAAGGCCGCCCGCGCAGGCAGGGATCGTCGGCCTGATCTGACCCGAAGCTTGAACGCCGTGGCGATAAGGCGCTATCATCTGCGGCACGTGCGCTGGTTGCAGCTAGACACTCCTGTCACCCGGCGCAGAATGATGCAGAGCTCACACCAACAGGTCCACACCACCGACAATCACGTATCCTGGATTTTATCCGTCTATCTACGGAGTGAATGCAATGGCCAACCAAACGTCCAAGAAGCAGGCGAAGGGCGCCGATAAATTGGTCGCCACGAAGCCGACCCTCCTTACCGGCGGCAATCCTCAGATCGCGAAGGGTTACGGCGACGGCCCCGTGCAGGCCTACATCGCGGCCATGCCGGGCTGGAAAAGCGATGTCGGGCGCCGTCTCGATGGGCTGATTATGCGCACCGTCCCCGGCGTGCACAAGGCGGTCAAATGGAACTCGCCGCTATACGGGATAGAGGGCCAGGGCTGGTTCCTCGGCATCCATGTCTTCACGAAATACGTCAAAGTGGCTTTCTTCCGCGGCACGTCGCTGCGTCCTGTTCCCCCCGGCGAGTCCAAGCAGAAGGAAGTGCGCTATCTCGATATTCGCGAGGACGACGAGCTCGATGAAGCTCAGCTCGCCGCTTGGGTGACGCAAGCCAGCCAATTGCCCGGCGAACGAATGTGAGCGGCGGACAACAACACCATCAAGAAGGCGACGACAGGCATGAAGAGCGACACGCAGGAAAGAGAAGCAGGCGCTTCACCCTCCCAGCTAATAGATGCGAGGATAGAGGAACTGAGCGATTGGCGGGGCGAGATGCTTGCTCGGGTCCGAAGTCTCATCAAGCAGGCCGATCCCGAAGTGATCGAGGAGTGGAAGTGGAGAGGGGTTCCGGTGTGGTCGCATGCGGGAATCATCTGTACCGGTGAGACGTACAAACAAGTCGTGAAGATGACCTTCGCCAGGGGGGCCTCGCTGGAGGACCCTTCAGGCCTCTTCAACTCGAGCCTCGAAGGCAACACCCGGCGTGCCATCGATCTCCACGAGGGCGACGAGATTGATGAAGAGGCATTGAAGGCGCTCATTCGCGCCGCCGTGGCACTGAACACGTCGGTGCGGGCTGCCGCTCGCCCTGTCCGCTCTCGTAGGGGCGCTTGAGGGCGCATGAGTATGACTGCACTACAGCCACCGTCGGACGCGGGCCTTGTAGGCGAGCTAGACATCACCGAACTTCCCCTCGAGATAGGCCTCCTCGCGGGCGACCACGCCATAGCGGATAACGAGATAGAACGGGACCAATAGGACGATGAGCCACAGGCTGTCGAATGCAACGGCGAGGCCGATAAGGCCGAGGAACATGCCGATGTAGATCGGGTTGCGCGCGTCAAGCGGTAGGGGCCCTCATCGACGATCGTCGATGTCGGCAAGGTGGTCTGGATCTGTGTCCCCGCGCGCCGGAAGGTCGCGGCCGCCCAGATCAGTAGGGCCAGGCCGGCGAAGAACATGATCCCGCCGAGCCAGCCGGCTGGCACTGCCGCAGGCAGGAACGGCAGCGGATAGAGCCAGTCGAGCGCGAGCCCGGTGATTACCGCGAGCGCCCAGGGGATCGGCGGCCGTACCACCGCGCCTGAACTGTCGCGCAAATTCCCTGTCGCCCGGTTCACGCTACCGCTCCTCCGATCTGCTCCTCCGGCACCGGTATTTTGGCCCGCGAGGAGTTTACGGGGCCTCAAAAGAGATTGGAAGGCGGGGAGGCGCGGATAGCTAGAGCATGTCGCGCAAAAGTGTGCAGCAAGCGAATCCGCTAGATCGCGACGCGCTTTAAAGGTCCGATACTTCTCCTACGCAAGTGTCAGCTTCAGAGAAACGACGGAATGTGACTACCGCTTTGAAGTTGCTGCATAATTTTCTCTTAAATCGAATCCGATTTAAGGAATTATGCAGTAGGTGCCGTTCTCCTATTCAGGACCAAAATGAGAACTTCCGCTTCCCGGCATGTCAGTCATTCGCTGCCCCCTCCCCAGATCTCAGTCCCCGCTCATCCCCGCCCTTTTCACCCGT
>UCOA01000223.1 GCA_900474095.1 Hyphomicrobiales bacterium
CATGACCAGATCGAGGCGATGACCATGGCCGACCGGATCGGTATCCTCAAGGATGGCGAACTGGTTCAGCTCGGTACGCCGCGCGAGATCTACAGCAATCCGGTCAACCTGCATGTCGCGGCCCGGCTCGGCCAGCCGCACATCAACCTCATCCCGGAAGGACTCGTCCCCGGCGCACGGCCGCCGATCGGGACGAAGACGATCGGAGCGCGGACCGAGCATCTGGAAATTCGTGCCGCGAACGGCAATGCCAATGCGGAGATCGACTGGATCGAGCATCTCGGCGACCAAAGCCACCTGCACATGCGCATTGCCGGCCACAAGCTCGTGACGCTTGCCAATCCTTATGTCCCGGTCAGCCCCGGCGACAAGATCATGCTGACCTTGAAGGATCCGCTCTATTTCGGTGCCGACGGACAACGCCTTGTATAAAACAGAAACGGGAGGTTGCATCCCTCTGGCGCAAGCGGAAGGATGTGGAACAAAAAACGGACTGGATGAGCCCATGAAACATTTCTTCAACCGCAGGGAAAACATCGTCACCGAGGCTCTCGACGGTCTGTTGCGGACCGCCGCGCCGGAAACGCTTGCCCGTCTCGACAGCTATCCGGACATCAAGGTGATCGTGCGGGCCGACTGGGACAAGCTCCGCGTCGCCGTGATCTCCGGCGGTGGTGCCGGGCATGAGCCGTCCCATGCGGGGTTCGTCGGCAGGGGCATGTTGACGGCGGCTGTCTCCGGCGAAATCTTCGCCTCTCCCAGCGTCGACGCTGTTCTGACCGCTATCCGGGCGGTGACCGGTAAGGCAGGTTGTCTTCTGATCGTCAAGAATTATACCGGCGACCGTCTGAACTTCGGCCTGGCGGCGGAAAAGGCGCGCGCGGAAGGTTTTGACGTCGAGATGGTCATTGTCGCCGACGATATCGCGCTCCCGGAGATCCACCAGCCGCGCGGCGTCGCCGGCACGCTCTTCGTTCACAAGATCGCAGGTCATCTGGCCGAACGCGGCGAGAGCCTTGCGGTCGTCGCCGCCGCCGCGAAGGCTGCCGCTGCCGATATCGTTTCGCTCGGCGTCTCCTATTCCTCCTGCTCCATTCCCGGCCGTCCCTATGAGGAGCGCCTGGGCGAAACCCAGGGCGAGCTCGGCTTGGGCATTCATGGCGAGCCGGGGGTGGAAAAGATAACCGTCCAGCAGGCCGACAGCATCGTCGGGGTCATGACGGAACGGCTGGCGGCGGCGATGAAACCGGATGGGCAGTATGCACTTCTCATCAACAATCTCGGTGCCGTTCCGCTGGTGGAAATGTCGCTGATCGCCAATGCGGTGCTCTCCACTCCACTTGCAGGCCGGATAGCCTTTGCGATTGGGCCGGGACCGATGATGACGGCCCTGAACATGAACGGCTTCTCGCTGTCGCTGATCCGCCTCGACCCCGAGCGCGTGGCCGCACTTCTGTCCGATGTCGCGCCCCATGCATGGCTGCCAGCGGTCGCGCCGCATTCCGTTGCCGTCCTGCCTGCCCCAAGGGCCGAAAATCCAGCAGCAACGGCTGTGGCGAGCCATGATGCAGGGGTCGAGCGGGTGCTCGCCGCCATCTGCGACCGGCTGATTTTGCTTGAGCCGGAGTTGAACCGGCTGGATGCCAAGGCCGGCGACGGCGACACCGGATCGACGGTTGCCACTGGTGCCCGCAGCATCCTGGCCCAGACGGGAGCCCTGCCGCTTGCCGACAGCGCAGCGCTATTTGCTGTGATCGGCGATACGCTGGCGACGGCGATGGGTGGTTCCAGCGGCGTCCTCCTGTCGATCTTCTTCACTGCGGCGGGTAAGGCGAGCGGGGACGGGGCGGACCTCGCTGCGTCTCTGCTCGCCGGGCTCGAGCGCATGACCTTCTACGGCGGCGCCCAGCCGGGCGATCGCACCATGGTCGATGCGCTGTCTCCGGCCCTTCATGCAATGGCGGCGGGCGGCATCCGTGCTGCCGCCGATGCGTCGCGCGATGGCGCCGAAGCCACCAAGGCGATGCGTAGGGCGAAGGCCGGCCGGTCCGCCTATATCGGCGAGAGCGATCTCGAAGGGGTGATGGATCCGGGTGCGCATGCCGTGGCCGAGGTTTTTGCTGCTGTTGCCGGTATCCTGGAGCCGGCATGATCCTTGTCCGCGAGCCCAATTCTGCCATCGATCAAGCGGCCCTGATTTACAGCGCGATCGCGGCCTGCCGCAATGTGATTGCGGAACACGAAA